>NZ_LWFF01000337.1 GCF_001635685.1 Erythrobacter sp. HI0063 | reverse complement strand
TCGCAGCTTGGAGAATGGCTATGGCCAAAACTGTTCGGAAATTGGGCGCCCTTGCGTCGATCGTCGTCGGCGTTTCGGCGAGCGTGATTGCATTCGCTCCGGCGACTGCGCAATCCTCGCTTCAGATGCTGTCGAAGCTTACACCGGGTCAGTGGGAAATTCGTGGCCGCAATGGCGGCTCGGCTCGCTCGATCTGCGTGCGCGACGGTAGCGAGCTGATCCAGATCCGCCATCGCGGCGCCGCCTGCAACCGTTTCGTCGTGGAGGACGGCGCGAACGAGGTGACGGTGCAATACACCTGTCGCGGCGACGGTTATGGCCGGACGCATATCCGGCGCGAGACCGCCACTCTGGCGCAGATCGACGGTCAGGGCATTGCAGGCGGAAAGCCATTCCAGTTTGCCGCCGAAGCGCGCCGCGTCGGCTCCTGTCGCTGATACTTGAAGCGCCGTCCCGAGCGGCGTAGCGCCGCCTTTATGGGCAACACTCTTTCGACCACCTCTCCTCCCGCCGTGATTCTGTTGTCTGGCGGCCTCGATTCCATGGTCGTCGCCGCTCTGGCGCGCGAGCAGGGCTTTGCGGTGCACGCGCTCAGCGTCGATTACGGGCAACGGCACCGGCGCGAGCTCGAATCGGCGCGTGACATCGGACGGCGGCTGGGTGTCGCTCGGCATGTCGTGCTGCCGCTCGATCTGCGTCAGTTTGGGGGCTCGGCGCTCACCGACGATATCGACGTACCAAAATCGGGTGTCGAGGAGGGCGCGATCCCGGTCACCTACGTGCCGGCCCGCAATCTCGTCTTTCTCGCTCTGACGACGGCCTTTGCCGAGGCGAGCCATGCGCGGGATATCTTCATCGGCGTCAATGCGCTCGATTATTCGGGCTACCCCGATTGCCGCCCCGAATTCATCGCCAGCTTCGCCGAAACCGCGCGGCTCGGAACGAAGCAGGGCGTCGAGGGGGAGCCTTTCACCATTCATGCGCCGCTGCAATTCCTGACCAAGTCCGACATTGCGAGCGAATGCCACAGGCTGGGCCTCGATCCGGCGTGGAGCTGGTCGTGCTACGATCCGGCGCCTTCGGGGATCGCCTGCGGCGTCTGCGATTCCTGCAGACTACGGCGAAAAGGCTTTGCCGAAGCGGGGGTTGTCGATACCACTCCCTATCAAGAGGATAATTCGGGTTAGGGAGAGAAGGCTTGAGCAAGATCGACGATGTCGTGCGTCCGGAGAAGACACCGATCGATCCGAACGCGAAGGTGCCCGCATATAGCTGGTATGCCCTCGGCGTCCTGGTGCTGGTCTATGTCCTGAATTTCATCGACCGGCAGATCCTCTCGATCCTGGCTAACGACATCAAGGCCGACCTCGGAGTCGAAGACGACTATCTCGGCTTTTTGTATGGAACGGCGTTCGCTGTCTTCTATGCGCTTTTCGGCATCCCGCTCGGCAAGCTGGCCGATAGCTGGAAGCGCGTTCGCCTGATGAGCATCGGCCTCGCCTTGTGGTCCACGATGACCGCGCTGTCCGGTTTCGCAAAGAATGCCTCCACGCTCACCGTGGCACGGATCGGCGTCGGTGTGGGTGAAGCGACGGCCAGTCCGTCGGCCTATTCGTTGATCTCGGACTGGTTTCCAGCCCGCCTGCGCGCCACCGCGCTGGCGATCTATTCCTCCGGCCTTTACATCGGCGGAGGTATCTCGCTGCTGATCGGAGGGCTGATCGTCGAAAACTGGAATGCGGCCTATCCCGGCGGGGGTCCTTACGGAATCGTCGGTTGGCAGGCTGCTTTCCTGAGCGTTGGTATTCCCGGCCTTCTTCTGGCGCTTTGGGTGCTGACCTTGAAAGAGCCGGTTCGCGGCGCGATCGACGGGTTGGAGACGCCAGAGGATCCCGAACCCTTCCGCGGTTTCCTGCGCGAACTATTCCAGGTGATCCCGCCCTTCACGATCTTCGGCGCCGCTGCGCGCGGCAGCCGGGCGCTGTTCATCAACCTCGCGGGCCTCGCTGGTTTCGCGATCCTGGCGCTGGTGCTGACCCAGCTCGTTCCCGCCAGTTCCACGCTGATGAATTTTCTCGGCGCCCCCGGCCTTGTATCCGATCAATGGCTGTTTCTCGGGGTCGGCTATTACGCTGTGTTCAGCTGGGCAATGGGCCTCAAGGCGCGCGATCTTCCGACTTTCTCGCTGACCTGGGGATCGCCAGCCTTCCTGTGCGTGGTGCTGGGCTATGGGATGGTGGCATTCATGGCTTACTCCGCTTCTTACTGGGGCGCGCCCTATGCGGAGCGGGCGCTCGGTGCGGCGAAGTCCGATCTTGGTTGGTTCCTCGGCGCTCCGGCAGCAGTCGCCGGTTTTCTTGGCGTCATCCTGGGCGGTCGCATGGCCGATTTCCTGCTCGAACGGCGGCCTGCCGGGAGGATCTGGGTCGTGCTTTTCGGTCTGATTGTGCCGCTGCCCTTCGTGGCTATCGCCTTCACGACCGATAACGTCACGATCTTTTATATCTTCAGCTTCATCGGCAATCTGCTGATTGCATCGGCGCTTGGCGCCGCAGCCGCTTCAAGCCAGGCGCTGGTCCTGCCGCGGATGAGAGGTATGGCGACGGCGATCTTTTTCCTGGCCACCACGCTCGTCGGTCTCGGGCTCGGACCCTTCATGGCCGGATACGTATCGGCAGCGAACGGTGACAATCTTTCGCTCGGTGTCCTGTCGACCTTCGTAGCGGTACCTTTCGGGCTCGCGCTCCTGTTCACCGCCCTTAAGCTGGTTCCGGAGGCGGGTGCCAGCGTGGTCGAGCGTGCACGCGAAGCGGGCGAGGCGGTCTGAATACCCCTCGCCCGAACATTTCGCTTTAGGAAGGTCCTCTGACGATTAGCTGCGGACGAGCACACCGCAGGCCTCGCGCGAGCCGGCATCGCCCGATGGATCGGTGCGATAATCGTCCGGTCCGGAATGGATCATCACTGCCGTGCCGTCAGCGTCGAAGATCTGTGCCAGCGTGTCGTTGCGCACATCGGGCACCTCGACAGTCGCCGTGACCATTCCGTCCGCGCCTACCTGAAGGTTGGCCATATCGCCGAGATGCGGACCTTGGGGATCGAGCCGTCCGTGACTGCGATTGCCGGGATTGAGATGACCGCCCGCGCTTGTGAAGTCCGGTGCCTCGCAGCGGCCGGTTGTGTGTAGGTGGAAGCCCTTCGCGCCGGGTTGCAGGCCCATGCCGCGGATCGCAACCGCGAAGTCGTCACCGTCGCGCATCAGCGTAGCAGTTCCGGCAGAAGCGCCGTTGGCAAGCATCAGATTGGCGACGCCGAGCGTTTCGCCAACCATTTCGTTTCCATCCGACATGGTGGTGCAGGCCGCCGTACCGGCCAGAAGGGCAACAGTGCCCGTAAGTGCGAGGAACGGTTTCAGGGTCATAAAGAGTGCTCCGATAGGAAGGTTGGGATGGCGCGATAAGCGCATTCACAGTGGAGCAACGAAAAAGGGGCCGGATTGCTCCGGCCCCTCAATCATTTCAACGCTAGGCGTTGGGCTTACATGCCCGAACCCGGACCGTAGGTGATTTCCACACGACGGTTCTGCAGTTCGCGGACGCCGTCGGCGGTCGGAACGCGCAAGTTCGTTTCACCGAAGCCTTCGCTGGTGATGCGGCCACCCGGGACGCCACGCGCCGTCAGGTAATCGCGGACCGAAGCGTTACGACGCTCGGACAAGCCGACGTTGTACTGTGCCGATCCCGAGGTGTCGGTGTAGCCGGCGAGCATGACCGAAGCCATGCCGCAATTGGCGTAGGCCGAAACCGCGTTGTCCAGAATGGACGCTGCTTCCGGAGTGATGTCCGACTTGTCCCAGTTGAAGAAGACGATGTA
>NZ_LWFF01000336.1 GCF_001635685.1 Erythrobacter sp. HI0063 | reverse complement strand
GCCAATCGCCTTCGGCTATAGGATCGCCCGCACGCAGGCTCTCCAGCAGATCGGCATTGGTCGAGCCGGTTTCGGCGACGGTCCGTATCAAACGACGGTGAAGAGCACGCTGGCGGCGCGGTCCGCCACGCCCTCAAGCCACGGCGTCGCGAGATAGCCGAGCGGCGACATCAGCAGGGCGCTGAGGCCGAGCACCACCCAATGGCCGGTCGGACTGTCGGCAATCACCGCCTCGCCTTCGGGCGCTGTGCTGAGCGGCTCGTCGAAGAACATCACCTTGACGAATTTCAGGTAATAGAACGCGCCGATCACGCTGGCGGCGATACCGATGGCGGCGAGCGCGATCAGATCGGCCTCGACCGCGGCCTGGAAGACCACGAATTTGCCCCAGAAGCCGAACAGCGGCGGAATTCCGGCAAGGCTGAACATCAGGATCAGCAGACACCAGGCGAGAGCCGGCTTGGTGGTCGAGAGGCCCGAGATGCCTGCAAAGGTCTCGATCTGCTCACCGGAACTGTCGCGTAGCATCAGCAGGGCGGCGAAAGAGCCGATGGTCATCGCCGCGTAGATCGCGAGATAGACCAACACCGAACTTGCCCCCTGCGGCGTCGCGGCGGCGAGACCGATCAGGATGAAGCCGACATTGTTGATCGAGCTGTAAGCCAGCAGGCGCTTAAGATTCTGCTGACCGATAGCGCCGAGCGCACCGACCACGATCGAGGCAAGGGCCGCGAAGATCACGATCTGGCGCCACGCATCCGTCTGCGCCCCGAACGCGTCGAGCGCGATGCGAGTGAGCATGACGACCGCTGCCACCTTCGGCGCACTGGCGAAGAAGGCGGTGACCGGCGTCGGCGCGCCTTCATAGACGTCCGGCGTCCACATGTGGAACGGCACTGCCGCGATCTTGAACGCGAGGCCTGCGAGCACGAAGACGACGCCGAACAGCGCGCCGGTCGAGAAACCATCCGCAAAGGCTATGCTGATTCCGGAATAGGAGGTCGTGCCGGAGAACCCGTAAACGAGGCTCATCCCGTAAAGGATGATGCCCGAGGCAAGCGCGCCGAGAATGAAATATTTGAGGCCCGCTTCGTTCGAGCGCGCGTCATTGCGCAGGAAAGCGGCCAGCACGTAGCTCGCCAGGCTCGACAGTTCGAGGCCGACATACAGCGTCACCAGATCGACGGCGGAGACCATCATGCCCATGCCGACGGCTGCAAACAGCATCAGCACCGGATATTCGGGGCGATAGGCGCCACGCGCATCGAAGAAGCGCGGCGTAACCACGAGACAGGCGATCGTCGCGAGATAGATCACGATCTTCGCAAAGCTGCCGAAGCCGTCCGCGCTGTAAAGGCCGCCGAACGCTTCCCCGCCCATCGCGTAGGCGGGATCGAACAGGAGATGGGCAGTCCAGGCGGTCGCGCCGAAAAGGACGGCGGCAGCCACGATCGTGACGGCGCGCGAGGCTTTCGGCATCCAGGCGGACACGAGGAGCAGGATCAACGCGGCGACCGAAAGCATTACTTCCGGTGCGGCGAGGTAGAAAGAGGCAGCGTAGGTCATCAGTGCGAACCCTCCGCCGCAGCCGATCCTTCGGCATGGTCGCCAGCGACGTAATTTGCAGCGTGCTCGCGCGGTTCACCCACGGCAAGCGCGCTGTCTCTCGCAGGCGCGGCGCGCGCGAGGCGCACTTCCAGCACGGCAATGTCGGCGCGCATCGGAGCGAGGAAGCTCTCGGGATAGACACCCATCCACAAGACCGCCGCCGCGATCGGGCCTAGCATGGCCCATTCGCGCAGGGAGAGGTCGGGCATCGCAGCCGCATCTGCGTTCTTCTGAATGCCGAACACGACGCGGCGGTAGAGATAAAGCATGTAGGCAGCGCCCAGAATGATACCGGTGGTGAGGATGAGCGTGGCCCAGGTCGAGACTTCGTAGACCCCGGCCAGCGCCAGAAATTCGCCGACGAAATTGCTCGTACCGGGAAGGCCGATGCTCGCCATGGTGAACAGGAGGAAGAAGAAGGCATAGCGCGGCATGTTGATGGCGAGGCCGCCATACCGTCCGATCTCGCGTGTGTGCAGTCGATCGTAGATCACGCCGACGCACAGGAACAACGCGCCCGAAACCAGCCCGTGGCCGAGCATGATCATCATCGCGCCCTCGATCCCCTGCACGTTGAAAGCGAACAGGCCCGCCGTCACGATCGCCATGTGGGCGACCGAGCTGTAGGCGATCAGTTTCTTCATGTCGTGCTGCACCAGCGCGACGAGCGATGTGTAGATCACCGCCACCATCGACAGGCCGAACACCAGCCAAAGGAATTGCGCGCTCGCTTCGGGGAACATCGGCAGGCTGAAGCGGATGAAGCCATAACCGCCCAGCTTCAGGAGAACGCCTGCGAGGATGACCGAGCCCGCCGTCGGCGCTTGGACGTGCGCGTCGGGAAGCCAGGTGTGGACCGGCCACATCGGCATCTTCACTGCGAAGCTGGCGAAGAAGGCCAGCCACAACCAGGTCTGTGCACCGGGGGTGAAATCATACTGCATCAGCGTTGGGATGTCGCTGGTGCCCGCCTGGTTCACCATCCACATCATCGCGATCAGCATCACCACCGATCCGAGCAGGGTATACAGGAAGAATTTGTAGCTCGCGTAGATGCGATTGTCCCCGCCCCACACGCCGATGATCAGATACATCGGGATCAGGCCGGCTTCGAAGAAGATATAGAACAGGAACATGTCCTGCGCCGCGAACACGCCGATCATGAGCGTTTCCATGATCAGGAAAGCGGCCATATATTCGCCGACGCGCTTCTGAATCCCGTCCCAACTGGCGAGGATGCAGATCGGCATCAGGAAGACGCTGAGCATGATCAGCATCAGCGCGATCCCGTCGATCCCCAGCGCATAGTCGAACACCGCGAAGAGGTCCGCGCGTTCGGTGAATTGCCACTGGGCGCCGCCGATATCGTAATTCAGCCAGAGCGCGATGCCGAGCGCCAGATTGACCAGCGTGGCGACCAGCGCGGTCAGTCGTGCGGTTGCCGCAGGAAGAAACAGGCAGGCAATCCCCGCCGCCAGCGGCACGATCAGCATCGTCGAGAGGATGGGGAATTCCATCAGAACAGGACCGCCTTAAACCAGAACATATGTGACTGCGGCGACCAGGCCGAGAAGCATCACCAGCGCGTAGCTGTAGACGTACCCGCTCTGCACCCGCTTCGCGAGCATGCTGCCGCGCTCGACGACCCAGGCCGCACCATTGGGACCGAAGCGATCGATCGTTCCGACATCGCCAAGCTTCCAGAACTGTCGGCCGAGCCACAGCGAAGGCCGGATGAACACGCGCTCGTACAATTCGTCGAAATACCACTTGTTGTAGAAGAAGCGGTAGACCGGGCCGAGCTGCTCCGCCCCCTTCGCCGGCAGAGAGGTGTCGCGGATGTAGGCCATCCACGCCGCGAGCAGGCCGAGCAGCATCACGATCGCAGCGGCATACTTCACCAGATAGGGCGTCGCATGCATCGCGTGGATCAGCGGCTCGTTGTAGAAGATGGAGCCGTTCCAGAACGCCGCGCTGTCGAGGAAGGTCGGCGCGAACAGCTGGCCTGCCAGCACCGCGCCGATCGACAGGATGCCAAGCGGGATGAGCATGGAGATCGGGCTTTCGTGCGGGTGATAGCCCGCCGTGCCCGCCTGATAATTCGGCGAAGGGACGTGATGCGTCGTGTCGTGCCCGGCATCTTCCTGAACCGGCGGATTGTGCTCTTCCGGCTCGTCATGCCCGGCATGGACGGCGTGCTGGATATGCTCGCTATCGGCCCAGCGTGGCTTGCCCCAGAAGGTGAGGAACATCAGGCGCCAGCTGTAGAAGCTGGTCAGCAACGCGGCGAAGGTGCCCATCCAGAAGGCGAACTGCCCCAGCTCGGTCCCGCGCGCATAGGCGACTTCGAGGATCGCATCCTTCGACCAGAAACCCGCGAAGCCGACGCCGAGATGATAAACCCCAACCCCGGTGATCGCCAGCGTGCCTGCCAGCATGGCGTAGAAGGTGAACGGGATCTCCTTACGCAGCGCCCCGTAATAGCGCATGTCCTGTTCGTGATGCATCGCATGGATGACCGAGCCTGCGCCCAGGAACAGCAGCGCTTTGAAGAAGGCGTGGGTGAAGAGGTGGAACATCGCCGCACCGTATGCACCGACGCCCGCGGCGAAGAACATGTAGCCGAGCTGCGAACAGGTCGAATAGGCGATGACGCGCTTGATGTCCCACTGCGTCGTGCCGACCGTAGCGGCGAAGATGCAGGTCGCCGCACCGATGAATGTGACGAGGCCGAGCGCGAACGGCGCAGCTTCGAACATCGGCGACAGGCGGCAGACCATGAACACGCCCGCGGTCACCATGGTGGCGGCGTGGATCAGCGCGGAAACGGGCGTCGGCCCCTCCATCGCGTCGGGCAACCAGGTATGGAGGCCGAGCTGTGCCGATTTGCCCATCGCACCGATGAACAGCAGCACGCACAGAACGTCCATCGTATTGGCGCGATAGCCCAGGAAACCGATGCTAGCTCCCGACATGCCCGGCGCGGCGGCCAAGATTTCGGGAATCGAGACGGTACCGAACACAAGGAACGTTCCGAAAATCCCGAGCATGAAGCCTAGATCGCCTACGCGATTGACCACAAACGCCTTCATCGCGGCGGCATTGGCGCTCGGCTTCTTGAACCAGAAGCCGATGAGAAGATAGCTGGCGAGCCCCACCCCTTCCCATCCGAAGAACATCTGGACGAGATTGTCGGCCGTCACCAGCATCAGCATGGCGAAGGTGAAAAGCGAGAGATAGGCGAAGAAGCGCGGCTGATCCGGATCCTCCTCCATATAGCCCCAGCTATAGAGGTGGACGAGGGCGGACACGGTCGTCACCACCACCAGCATCACGGCCGTCAGCGTATCGACGCGCAGCGCCCAGTCGAAGGTCAGATCGCCGGACTGCATCCATTGCAGCACCGGCACCACCGTCGCACTCGCATCGCCGGACACGAAGCTGAGGAAGATCGGCCAGCTCAGCGCGCAGGCGATGAACAGCGCGCCGGTCGTCACCGCCTTGGTGACGACGCTCGGCATCGTCTTGTTGACGATTCCGCCGATGATCGCGGCGAACAGCGGGAGGAAAACGATCAGGATGATGGAGGTCTGCACCGGGCGGTTATCCCTTCATCCGATTGACGTCGTCGACCGCGATCGTGCCGCGGCCACGGAAATAGATCACCAGGATCGCCAGCCCGATCGCCGCTTCCGACGCCGCGACGGCGAGAATGAACATGGCGAAGATCTGCCCCGTAAGATCGTTCAGGAAGGCGCTGAAGGCGACCATGTTGATGTTGACCGCCAGCAGGATCAGCTCGATCGCCATCAGGATGACGATGATGTTCTTGCGGTTCAGAAAAATGCCCAGGACGCCGAGCACGAACAGGATCGCGCTCACGACGATATAATGTTCGATGCCGATCACAGCTCGACCCCCTCACCCACGGTAGGACGCTTCATTACGGTCGCCTCGTTCGGATTGCGGCGGTTCTGCTTGGCGATATCCTGCTGACCGCGATGGTCGCCTGCGGTCTTGCGATGCGTCAGCACGATCGCGCCGATCATCGCAACGAGCAGCACCAGGCCAGTCGCTTCGAACAGGAAGATGTAATCGGAATAGAGCAGCGCGCCGAGCGCTTCGGTGTTGCTGACGCCGACGATCGGCGCAGCCATTCCGTCGGGCGTCCCGAGCGCGATTGCGCCAGCGCGATAGGCACCGATGCCCAGCACCAGTTCCGCCAGCAGAACCAGCGCGATCGCAATCCCGAGCGGGAAGTTCTTGATGAAACCGGCCCGCAGTTCCGCAAAATCGATGTCCAGCATCATGACGACGAACAGGAACAGCACCGCGACTGCGCCGACATAGACGATGACCAGCAGCATCGCGATGAATTCCGCGCCGACCAGCACCATGAGGCCCGCGGCGTTGAAGAAGGCGAGGATCAGCCACAGCACCGAATGGACCGGATTGCGCGACATGATGACCATGACCGCGGACGCAATGACCAGCACGGCGAACAGGTAGAAGGCGATAGTCTGAATCATGGGGCCCCAGTCTGGTTCGCGCGCCGGTTAGCGGTAGGGCGCGTCGGCTTCAAGGTTCGCGGCAATCGCCCGCTCCCACTTGTCCCCGTTCGCGAGCAGTTTCGCCTTGTCGTAGAGCAGCTCCTCGCGCGTTTCGGTCGAATATTCGAAATTCGGCCCCTCAACCACGGCATCCACCGGGCAGGCTTCCTGGCAGAAACCGCAATAGATGCACTTGGTCATGTCGATATCGTAGCGCGTGGTGCGGCGCGATCCGTCATCGCGCGGTTCGCTCTCGATCGTGATCGCCTGCGCCGGGCAGACCGCCTCGCAGAGCTTGCAGGCGATGCAGCGCTCTTCCCCGTTCGGATAGCGGCGCAGCGCGTGCTCGCCGCGGAAACGGGGCGACAGCGGGTTTTTCTCGAAAGGATAGTTGATCGTCACCTTGGGCTTGAAGAAATACTTCAGCGTGAGGGCGTGCGCCTTCACGAATTCCCACAGGGTGAACGATTTGACGAGTTGGGCGACGCTCATGCCGCACCTCCATAACGGGTTATCATCAGCCAGCCCGAGATCGCGACCACGAAGAGCAGGCTCATCGGCAGGAACACTTTCCAGCCCAGGCGCATCAGCTGGTCGTAGCGATAGCGCGGAACGGTCGCCATGACCCAGCTGAACATGAAGAAGAAGAAGAACGTCTTGAGCAGGAACCAGATGATGCCCGGTACGAAATACAGCGGCGCCCAGTCGATCGGCGGCAGCCACCCACCGAAGAACAGCAGCGTGTTGAGGCTGCACATCAGCAGGATGTTGGCATATTCGCCGAGCCAGAACAGCGCGAAGCTCATGCTGGAATATTCGGTCTGGTAGCCTGCGACGAGCTCGCTCTCCGCTTCGGTCAGGTCGAAGGGAACGCGCTGGGTTTCGGCAAGACAGGAGATGAAAAACACCACCCAGATCGGGAACAGCAGCAGGTTGAAATAATAGCCGTTGACGATCCCGAAGCCGTGGCCGCGCTGCGAATTGACGATCTCGGTCAGGTTGAAGCTGCCCGCATAAAGCACCACGCAAACGAGGATGAAGCCGATCGAGACTTCGTAGCTGATCATTTGCGCAGCGGCGCGCATGGCGGAGAAGAACGGATATTTCGAGTTACTCGCCCACCCGCTCATCACCACGCCGTAAACCGACAGCGAACTGATAGCGAGGATGTAGAGCAGGCCGACATTGATATCCGCCAGCACCACGCCGGCATCGAAGGGGATTACCGCCCAAGCGGCCAGCGCCACGGTGAAAGTAACGATCGGGGCGAGGATGAAGATACCCTTGTTCGCCGCGCTGGGGATGATGGTTTCCTGCAAGAACACCTTCAACCCGTCGGCGAAGCTCTGCAACAGGCCGAACGGGCCGACCACATTGGGCCCGCGCCGCAGATTGATCGCGGCCCAGACCTTGCGATCGACATAGATGATCATGGCGACCGCCAGCATCAGCGGCAGCGCGATCAGCAGCACGCCCGCCACGGTCGCGACGCCCCACGCCCATTCGTAGGTCATGCCCAGCGATTGGAAGAATTCGGTCACTTGTCACCCTTCCCGGTCGGCGTCTTGCGGCCCCGGTTCTTCTCGGCGTCTTTGGCGGCAAAGGCCTCGTTGCGCCAGCCATTCTTGGCATTCGATTTGTGCGGACGGTTCTCCGAAAAAGCACGGAAAACCGCGTAGGCGCCCGCGCCCACCAGAGCGAGGGGGATGATCGGGACCGCCATTATTCCGCCGCCTCCGCGAGATCCGGGCCGAGCAGTTCGGCCGAACATTGCTGCATCACCGCACTCGCCCGCGAGATCGGATTGGTGAGGTAGAAATCCGCGATAGGATAATTGGCGATCGACCCTTCCGCCTTCGCCGCCCCATCCGGCTCGGGCAACGCGCCATAATCGGCGAGCCCTTCTTCGCCAAGAGCAGGTACGTCGGCAATCATCGCGCCCTGCAATTCGGCAAAGCTGTCGAAGCCGACCTTGAGGTCCAGCGCATCGGCGAGCGCGCGCAGGATCGTCCAGTCCTCGCGCGCGTCTCCGGGCGCGAACACGGCTTTTTCAGCGAACTGCACGCGGCCTTCGGTGTTGACGTAGGTTCCGTCCTTTTCGGCATAGCTCGCGCCGGGCAGGACGATATCGGCATGATGCGCGCCCTTGTCGCCGTGATGGCCGATATAGACCTTCAGGCTCCCATCGAATGCGGCATAGTCCATCTCGTCCGCGCCCAGCGAGAGCAGAACCTTGGGCTTCGCCTTCGCGATATCCGCAATCCCGCCCTTCTGCGCGTAGCCGAGCATCAACCCGCCCATTCGACTGGCCGCCATATGCAGCACGTTGAACGCCGCGCCCCAGCCAGAGGCCAGCGCCAGCGCCTTCGCATGCGCGCCTTTGAGGCCCGCGCCGCCGACGATCACGGCCGGACGTTCCGCCGCGTCGAACGCATCGCCGACATGGCCGGGCAGATCGTTGAGGACGCCGAGATCGTTGCCGAGGAATTCGCCGCCGAACGTGGTATCCCAGCGCGCACCGACCAAGAATATCTTCGCGCCGCGCTTCGCCGCCTTGCGCAGGCGGACGTTCACAAGTGGCGCTTCCCAGCGGACATGACTGCCCACGATCAGGATCGCATCGGCGTTCTCGATGCCCGCCAGCGTCGAATTGAAATTCACCGCCGCGAGATTGGATACGTCGTAATCCATGCCCGTCTGGCGGCCTTCCATGAGGCTCGATCCGCTGGCTTTCAGAAGCGCCTTGGCCGCGAACATCGTCTCGCAATCGACGAGATCGCCAGCGATGGCCGCAATGCTCTTACCGGGCTTGGCCGCTGCAATCATCGCGAAGGCTTCGTTCCAGCTGGCCGCCTGCAACTTGCCGTCGCGGCGCACGAACACCTTGTCGAGCCGACGGCGCATCAGGCCGTCGACCTGATAGCGGGCCTTGTCGGAAATCCATTCCTCGTTGACGTCGTCATTGATGCGGGGAAGCGCGCGCATGACTTCGCGCCCGCGGCTGTCGAGCCGGATGTTCGCGCCGACCGCATCGCTGACGTCGATCGAGAGCGTCTTCTTCAGCTCCCACGGACGGGCCTCGAACGCATAGGGACGCGATGTCAGTGCGCCGACCGGGCACAGGTCGATCACATTGGCCGAAAGCTCGTGTTCCGCGGCCTGTTCGAGATAGGTCGTGATCTGCATGTCCTCGCCGCGCCCGACCGCGCCGATCTCGTCCACGCCCGCGATTTCCTCGCTGAAGCGCACGCAGCGGGTGCAGTGGATGCAGCGGGTCATGATCGTCTTGATCAGCGGCCCCATATATTTCTCGGTCACCGCGCGCTTGTTCTCGTGATAGCGCGTGGCGCCGCGACCATAGG
Organism: Erythrobacter sp. HI0063; assembly: GCF_001635685.1. Lineage (GTDB taxonomy): Bacteria > Pseudomonadota > Alphaproteobacteria > Sphingomonadales > Sphingomonadaceae > Qipengyuania. Next base: position 11,940 of record NZ_LWFF01000336.1, on the reverse strand, counting down.
TCATCGACTGATCCTGAAGGTCGCATTCGCCGCCCTGGTCGCAGATCGGGCAGTCGAGCGGATGGTTGATGAGCAGGAACTCCATCACACCTTCGCGCGCGGTCTTGACCATCTGCGTGTCGGTGCGGATTTCCTGGCCTTCGGTGGCCGGAAGCGCGCAACTCGCCTGCGGCTTCGGCGGTCCGGGCTTCACTTCGACCAGACACATGCGGCAATTGCCCGCGATGCTCAGCCGTTCGTGATAGCAGAAGCGCGGGATTTCCTTACCCGCAAGCTCGCAGGCCTGGAGCACGGTGGCGCCGTCCGGAACCTCGATTTCCTGGCCGTCTACGGTGACTTTAGGCATCTTCTGATCCTGCTTGTTCGGCATTCTGCGGCTTCGACACCGCGTAATAGGTTACTTCGGCCAATTGATTGCGAAGCGTCGGTGCGCTCAGTTTGAGAACTTGGCCTTCCATGACGCATTCGCTGAAGCTTGGAGCCATTTCGACGATCGCCGATTTCTCTTCTGCACTGCCCGGCACGGTCTGGAAAAGCGCTTCCATCTTGTCCGGATTGAGTCCCATGACACAGCCCGCGAACCCCAAGGCGAACATGCGGCTCATTTCGTCCGACCTTGCCCCATGGAATCGCTCTGCCACATACATTCCATCATCGCCCAGAGAAAGCGCGGCGGGATCGATGGACACATCTTCTTCGCGCAGCATGCTCTCTGCCAACGCGCCACGCAGAGCGGAATGATCGAACCGCATGGTCATGACCCCACGCGCACTGCGCAGATTGCCGACCGAGGACATGTCCATGTCGGGCATGCAACGATCGAGCTTCTTCGCGAACACCGCGTAGGCTTCTTCCTCCATGGCAGAAGCCGGCACGGTTTCGAGATAAGCCCGGACCTGATCCGCCCGATCATCCGCGAGACATACGGCGGTGCGCATCATCGTGAGTTCAGGCGCCGCATTTGCCGTCGCGGCACGCGGATCCGACGGCTGCCTCTTGAGCTTGAAGCCCATCGGACTCGAATAAGGCTGCGCAAGCGCAGGCACGCCTGAACACACCAATCCCAGCGCGCCGAGAAGAACGGCAAGCTTCACTCCGCAGCCTCCAGAGCGTCGGGCGCAAACTGCGCGTTGTGCTCCTCGATCCGCCGCTCCAACTCGGGACGGAAATGGCGGATGAGGCCCTGGATCGGCCACGCCGCCGCGTCGCCAAGCGCGCAGATGGTGTGGCCTTCGACCTGCTTCGTCACCTGCTGGAGCATGTCGATCTCGTCGCTCGCCGCGTCGCCGGTGCGCAGGCGTTCCATCATGCGCCACATCCAGCCCGTGCCTTCGCGGCAGGGCGTGCACTGGCCGCAGCTTTCGTGCTTGTAGAAATAGCTGAGGCGGCTGATTGCGCGCACGATGTCGGTGGACTTGTCCATCACGATCACGCCTGCCGTGCCGAGGCCGGAGCCCAGTTCCTTGAGCCCGTCGAAATCCATCGGCGCGTCCCAGATCTGCTCGGCCGGGACCAGCGGGACCGACGATCCGCCGGGTATCACGGCGAGCAGATTGTCCTTGCCGCCGCGGATGCCGCCGCAATGCTTCTCGATCAGCTCGCTGAACGGGATCGAGAGCGCTTCTTCGACGACGCAGGGCTGGTTCACATGCCCGCTGATCTGGAAGAGCTTGGTGCCCTTGTTGTTCTCGCGACCGAAGCTCGCGAACCAGGATCCGCCACGCCGCAGGATCGTCGGCACAACTGCGATCGACTCGACATTGTTGACCGTGGTCGGGCAGCCATAGAGCCCGGCGCCTGCCGGGAAAGGCGGCTTGAGGCGCGGCTGGCCCTTCTTGCCTTCCAGGCTTTCGATCATCGCGGTTTCCTCGCCGCAGATATAGGCGCCCGCGCCCCGGTGCAGGAAGACATCGAAATCGTAGCCCGAGCCGCTGGCATTCTTGCCGATCAGCTTGGCGTCATAAGCCTCGTCGATCGCGGCCTGAAGCACTTCGGCTTCGCGGATATATTCGCCGCGAATGTAGATATAGGCCGCCCGCGCCCGCATCGCGAAACCCGCCACCAGCGCGCCTTCGACCAGCTTGTGCGGATCGTGACGGATGATCTCGCGGTCCTTGCAGGAACCGGGCTCGGATTCGTCGGCATTGATAACCAGAAAGCTCGGGCGGCCATCCTTCGATTCCTTCGGCATGAAGGACCATTTGAGGCCCGTCGGGAAGCCTGCGCCGCCACGCCCGCGCAGCCCGCTTGCCTTGATTTCCTCGATGATCGAATCTTGGCCGCGCGCGATCAGCGCCTTGGTATCGTCCCAATCGCCGCGCTTTTGCGCCGCCTTGAGGCCCCAATCCTGGAAGCCGTAGAGATTGGTGAAGATGCGGTCCTTGTCGGCGAGCATCAGAAAGCATTCCCTTGCGAAATAAACCAGATCGCCGCGACCGCGATGAGAGCGATCGCACCGAATTTGATGACGCCCATCAGCACCTTCCAGGCGATGAAAGCGAGCACCAAGGCCACGATGATGGTGACGATATCCATTATTTGCGCCGCAGACTTTGGTCGGACTTGGGCGAACGCCGTCCGGCGACGAGCGCGAGGATTGCGCCCGCGATGAGGATCGTCGTCCCGAAGATATCCTGATCGGTGAAGATGTCGATCGACACCCCCACGACGAACAGGATGATCCCGAGCCAGACGAGTGCGCGTCTCACCAAGCGTCTCTATAATCGTGATTGGCGTCGACCATTTCCTTGAGCGTGGTCGGACCCTCCGACGGCTCGCTCGTATGGCGCCCGGGTTCCTGCGTGCCGGGCTTGGGGCTCTCGCCCGCCGCCAGCGCATCGAGCACGGCGTCGAGGCGTTCGGAGGTCAGATCCTCGTAATTGTCGTCGTTGATCTGGACCATCGGCGCCGTGGCGCAATTGCCCATGCATTCCACTTCGGTGAGGGTCCAGAGGCCGTCTTCCGAGACATGGCCTTTCTTCATCCCCCGCTTCTTGCAGGTTTCGAACAGAGCGTCCGACCCGCGCAGCATGCAGGGCGTCGTTCCGCAGACCTGGACGTGGAATTTACCCACCGGCTTCATATTGTACATGAAGTAAAACGTCGCGACTTCGAGCACGCGGATCACCGGCATGTCGAGATAGTCGGCGACATATTCGATCACCGGCAGCGGCAACCAACCTTGGGTATCGGTTTCTTCGCCGACCTGCCGCTGGGCGAGGTCGAGAAGCGGCATCACTGCCGATTTCTGTCGACCCTCGGGATAGCGCGCAATCGCCTTGTCCGCCTTGGCGCGGTAGGCGTCGGTAAACTCGAAACCGCCCCAGCGCTCGCGCAGCTCGGGAGTGTCGGGTGCGGGGGAACGATCAGCCATTATATGCTAACCCACTAATGACTTTGTCATATTGAAAAGCTCGGCTTTCGGTTTTCAATCGGTGGAGACGGACGAGATATGCCAATCCCGCGAAACTCAAGACCGCGGGCACGCCACCCGCAACGACCGTAAGAGCAACTTCACCGTCAAAATTGCCCCACGCTTGGATAGCAAGACCACCGACCATAAGCGCTGCGGCGATGCCCAGTATCGAAAGCGCCCGTTCGGGCCATTTGGGAAATACGATTGGCCTCACCGGTCACACTCCCCGAACACCACGTCGATCGCACCCAGAATGGCAGTCGCGTCGGGCAGCATGTGGCCCTTGCACATGAAATCCATCGCCTGGAGGTGCGAAAACGCCGTCGGGCGGATCTTGCAGCGATAGGGTTTGTTCGACCCGTCGCTCACCAGATAGACGCCGAATTCCCCTTTGGGGCTCTCGGTCGCCACGTAGACTTCGCCCGCAGGCACGTGGAAGCCTTCCGTGTAGAGCTTGAAGTGATGGATCAGCGCTTCCATCGACTGCTTCATTTCGCCGCGCTTGGGCGGTGCGACCTTGCGGTCGTCGCTGGCGATCGGGCCTGACGGCATCTGCGCCAGGCACTGCTTGATGATCTTGGCGCTCTCGTAAACTTCCTTCACCCGGACGACGAAACGGTCGTAACAGTCCGAATTGGTGCCGACGGGAATGTCGAATTCCATCCGGTCGTAGACGTCGTAGGGCTGCGACTTGCGCAGATCCCACGGAATGCCCGCAGCGCGGATCATGGGGCCGGAAAAGCCCCAGGCGATCGCATCGTCGCGGCTGACATGCGCGATGTCGACATTGCGCTGCTTGAAGATGCGGTTGTCGAGCACCAGGCTCATCGCGTCGCCGAACAGTTCGGGCAAGCGCGTGTCGAGCCATTCGCCGATATCGACGAGCAGTTTTTCCGGCGCATCCTGATGCACGCCGCCGGGTCGGAAATAGGCGCTATGCATGCGCGCGCCGCTGACCCGCTCGAAGAAATTCATGCAGTCTTCGCGCAGTTCGAACACCCACAGGTTCGGCGTCATCGCGCCGACATCCATGACGTGTGCGCCGATGTTCAAGAAGTGATTGCAGATGCGCGTCAGCTCCGCGAACAGCACGCGCAGATATTGCGCCCGCTCCGGCACTTCGACATTCAAGAGCTTCTCGATCGCCAGCACGTAGCTATGCTCCATGCACAGCGGCGAACAGTAATCGAGCCGGTCGAAATAGGGCAGCGCCTGCAAATACGTTTTGTGCTCGATCAGTTTTTCGGTGCCGCGATGCAGCAGGCCGACATGCGGATCGACGCGTTCGATGATCTCGCCGTCCAGCTCCATCACCATGCGCAGCACGCCGTGCGCCGCCGGGTGCTGAGGCCCGAAATTGATCGTGTAGTTGGAAATGACCTCGTCGCCGGTCGTCGGCGATTGTTCGAGTTGCATGCTCATGAGCAGACCCACCTTCCGTTGAAGGACTTCTGGCGTCCCTGGACGTCGGTTATCGTCATCTGACCGGTGTCGCGACCGGTCGGCTGGACGAGGACGGAGAAGCCCTCCCCATTGAACGTCGTTCCGGCCTTGACCTGATCGTAGCCGCCCGGAGGCGCATCGAGCAGGATCAGCTTGCCCCCGGCCCGCACGGTCGCCTTGCCGGGCAGCGAACGATCGCTCGGCCCTGCGGCGACGAGCATTTCCTGCCCAGCGGCGCTGAAAGTGCAACCGCCCGCGCGCGGCCCCAGATCGACTCCGCCTATATTGCCGAGCCGCTCGAGCTGCGTCACGTCGGTGTTCGGTGGCGGGGCGATGCGCGCCGCAGTGGTCTCGACCGTTTGCGGCGCGACCACGACTGCGGTTCCGCCGGTAGTGCTGGTGCCCGGCGCGCCGACGCGACTGGCGAAATCCTCCGCGCTGTCGGCAGGAGCGGGCTCCTGGCTGCTGCACGCCGCCAAAACGAATGGAAGCGCCAGAGGGAGGACGAGAAGAGCGAGCTTACGCATCCTTGCCATCCTTCGGCTCGGTCGCTTCTGCCGTATCCGTGGTCTTGCCGTCACGCGCGGGCCGGCCTTCGCGATCTTCCGTCGGCTCTGGCGGAGGAGGTGCATCCTTGCCCGTCTCTTCTTCCGCAGGAGCGCCCGCGCTGACCTTTTCCGCCGCTTCCTTGTCCGCCTTGGCACCCGCGCCGGTATCGGACGGCTTTTCGGTAACCTTGGGATCGTCGACCGGCGGCGTATTCGCTTTCTCGTCACCCGGCAGCACGTAGTCCGCGCCTTCCCAGGGGCTCATGAAGTCGAACTGACGCAGATCCTGAGCAAGCTCGACCGGCTCGTACACCACGCGCTTTTCGTCTTCGGAATAGCGCAGCTCGGTATAGCCGGTAAGCGGGAAGTCCTTGCGGAAAGGGTGCCCTTCGAAACCGTAATCGGTGAGGATGCGGCGCAGATCGGTGTTCCCGTCGAACAGGACGCCGTAGAGGTCGAACACCTCACGTTCGAGCCAGCCCGCATTCGGCCACAGCGTGGTCACGGTCGGGACCGGCGTATCTTCGCTCGCCGTGCACTTGACCATGATGCGGCTGTTCTTCGTGAGGCTCAAAAGCATGTAGACCACCTCGAACCGCTCCTCGCGGCTGGGATAGTCGACCCCGGCGATCTCCATCAGCTGCTGATAGCCGTGCTCGTCGCGAAGGATGCGCAGGACATCCTCAATCGCGTCGCGGCGCACGGTGAACAACAGCTCGCCATGCTCGTCATGCGCGTCGAGCAGATGACCGCCCAACGCGGTCGAAAGCGTGTCCTTCAACCCGTCGATCAGGGTGAAGCGCGGTGCGGGATGAAGGACCGTCATCGCACTTCCTCACTCTTGGGATCAAACACATCGAACCCGAAACTCACCACCAGAGCGATTACAAGAATTGCACATAGGTCAAGAACGATGGAGTCGTAACCATGCAGCGCGATGAGCGCAAAATAGGACATCACGCCTCCCGCCAGGGCCGTGCCAATGTTTCGACTTCCTCGATTCATCGCTCGATCGTCCCGCTGCGACGGATCTTACGCTGCAACTGCATCACGCCGTAAAGCAGCGCCTCCGCTGTGGGAGGGCAGCCGGGCACATAGATATCGACCGGCACGATCCGGTCGCAGCCGCGCACGACGCTGTAGCTGTAGTGATAATAGCCGCCGCCATTTGCACAGCTGCCCATGCTGATGACGTATTTCGGGTCCGACATCTGGTCGTAAACCTTGCGCAGAGCCGGTGCCATCTTGTTGCAGAGCGTTCCCGCCACGATCATCACGTCGGACTGGCGCGGGCTGGCACGCGGCGCGACGCCGAACCGCTCCATGTCGTAACGCGGCATGTTGACGTGGATCATTTCGACCGCGCAGCAGGCGAGGCCGAAGGTCATCCACCACAGCGATCCCGTACGCGCCCACTGGAACAGGTCTTCGGTGCTGGCGACGAGGAAGCCCTTGTCGTTCACCTCGTTCTGGAGTGCGTTGAAATAGTCCTGATCCGGTTGGCGGACTTCGCCGGGCTGGGCCGTCGGCTGGATATGCGGATCGCGGCCGTGGGGAGATATCGTTCGTTGAGCGCTCATTACTGCCAGTCCAATGCCCCCATCTTCCATTCGTATGCGAGGCCGATTGCAAGGATTCCGAGGAAAACCATCATGCCGATCCAGCCCGTCCACTGCGTGAATTCGAGGCTGACCGCCCACGGGAATAGGAAGGCCGCTTCGAGATCGAACAGCAGGAAGCTGATCGCGACGAGATAGAATTTCACGTCGAACTGACTGCGCGGTTCCTCGAATGCGGGAAAGCCGCATTCATACTCGCTCAGCTTCTCCGCATTGGGATTGTGCGAGCCGGTCAGCCGCGACACGCCCATGGGCAGGAAGACGAACGCCGACGACAGCGCGACGGCGATAAAGAGGAAGATGAGGATCGGCAGATATTGCCCGAGATCGACCACGTGTGTTTCCTATCGACTTTGGCACCGATACCGGCGCGCACGTTCGGTCCCGGCCCTAGGCCTCTCGCGCCTTACGCGCAAGGGCGGCTTCGGCGGATTTCCCGCATCACGGCTTGCGCAAAACGCGCAGGAGGATGACACCTCTCACAGCTCAGGGCGGCTCTATTTCGTCAAGGCTCGCAAGGCCTTGCGAGTCGCTTCGCCATAGGGTGGTTTCAAGCCGGCCAGCTTGGCGACGTTGATCTTACTCTGCGAAAAGACGCTGCGCGCATGGCTGAATTCGCGGAAACCTTCGATCCCGTGATAGCTGCCCATGCCGCTCGGGCCGACACCCCCGAAGGGCAGGTCTTCCATCGAGACATGGAAGACGACGTCGTTGACCGTCACTCCGCCCGAAATCGTGCGCTCGAGCACGCGGCGCTCCTCGTCGCCATCGCTGCCGAAATAATAGAGGCCCAGCGGGCGATCGTGCCGGTTCACGTAATCCACCGCCTCGTCGATCGAGCGATAGGTCTTGACCGGCAGGACTGGGCCGAAGATCTCTTCCCGCATCGCCTGCATGTCCTCGGTTACATTGCGCAGTATCGTGAGCGGCATCTTGCGGGCGTTGGTGTTGGAGAAATCCTCGTCGCCGGGATTGACCTCGATCACTTCAGCCCCCTTATCGCGCGCATCCTTCACCATGTCCTGCAGGCGATCGAAATGCCGATCGGTGACGACACTGGCGTAATCCTCGTTGTCGAGCAGCGTCGGATACATCTGAGCGGTGGCCTGCCACACGCCGTGGACCGCTTCGTCGGCCTTGTCTTCGGGAACGTAGAGATAGTCGGGCGCGAGACAGATCTGGCCCGCATTCATCATCTTGCCGAGCGCCACGCGCTCGCCAGCTTTGGCGAAATCCGTGCTTTCCCCCATAATCACCGGCGATTTTCCGCCGAGTTCCAGCGTAACGGGCACGAGGTTCTTGGCAGCCGCTTCCATCACCTTCCGACCCGTGCCGGTCGACCCGGTGAAGACGAGGTGATCGAAGGGAAGCTCGCTGAATGCGGCGGCAACTTCGGGACCGCCCGCAAACACCGCGCATTCCTCGGGCGCAAAATAGCGCTCCACGAGCTCGGCGGACAATTCGCTGGTGCGTTCGGTGAACTCGCTGGGCTTTATCATCGCGCGATTGCCCGCCGCGAAAACCTGCATCAGCGGGCCGAAGCTCAGATTGACGGGGAAGTTCCAGGGACTGAGGATGCCGATAACGCCCTTGGGTTCGTAGCGGACTTCCGCCTTCGCGCCCAACAGGCCAAGCGGAAATTGCATGTGGCGCTTGTCGGGCCGCGCCCATTTTTCCGCATGCTTGAGGCAGTATTTGCCGAAATTGATCGTGCTCGCGATGTCGGTCAGCATCGACTGGCTGTAGGAACGGTTGCCGAAATCTGCGCTCATCGCCGCACACAGCGCTTCCGAATTCTCCTTCAGGAGCGCGATCGCGCGTTGCACCCGATCCTTGCGCGCATTCATCGGCTCAGGCCGATCGGCCTCGTGAGCGGCGCGTTGCCGTTTCAGCACATCTTCCATCGCCTTCGTCCGATCGCCAGCCATCGTTCTCTCCGTTTGATTTCGCCGCCTGCCGGTCCTAGCTTGAGGGCGTAGGCAAGTCTCGTCTTGCAACCGATATTGCATATCCCGTCGAATTTAAAAACCGAAAGGCCATTTCCGCATGACCCAGTTCGCCGCCAACGATCCCGTCGTCATCCTCTCTTACGCCCGCACGCCGATGGGCGGCATGCAGGGCGCCCTTGCCGATGTGTCCGCGACCGATCTGGGCGCGACCGCCGTCAAGGCGGCAGTGGAACGCTCGGGCGTCGCTCCTGAAAGCTTCGACCGTACCTATATGGGCTGCGTCCTTCCTGCCGGGCTCGGCCAGGCGCCTGCGCGCCAGGCGAGCATCAAGGCGGGCCTGCCCAAATCCGTTCAGGCGACCACGGTCAACAAAGTCTGCGGATCGGGCATGCAGACCGTGATCATGGGCGCCGAAGCGCTCGCAAGCGGATCGGTGAATTATGTCGTCGCGGGCGGAATGGAGAGCATGACCAACGCGCCCTATCTTCTGAAAAAGCACCGCAGCGGTGCGCGACTGGGCCACGATACGGCGTACGATCACATGTTCCTAGACGGCCTTGAAGACGCATACGAAGAAGGCCGTGCGATGGGTACGTTCGCGCAGCAAACCGCCAACGACTACCAGCTCACGCGCGAGCAGATGGACGATTATTCGATCGAGAGCCTGCGCCGCGCCAATGCCGCGATCGAAAGCGGCGCGTTCTCGGGCGAGGTCGTACCGGTGACCTTCAGCACCCGCGCAGGCGAGCAGACCGTCGACACCGACGAAGCGCCCGGCAAGGGCAAGCCCGACAAAATCCCGCAGCTGCGCCCGGCCTTCGCCAAGGACGGCACGATCACCGCCGCGACCAGCAGCTCGATTTCGGACGGTGCCGCTGCCGTGGTGCTGTCGCGCGAGAGCGTGGCAAAGGAAAACGGGCAGGAGCCGGTCGCAAAGATCGTCGCCCTCGCCGCCCACGCCCAGGAGCCGAGCGAGTTCACCGTCGCCCCGGTCGGCGCGATCGAGAAGGTACTCAAGAGCGCCGGATGGAGCGCGGACGAAGTCGATCTGTGGGAAGTCAACGAGGCCTTCGCCTGCGTCGCAATGTTCGCGATGCGCGACATCGGCATCCCCCACGACAAGATCAACGTGAACGGCGGTGGGACCGCGCTCGGCCATCCGATCGGCGCGAGCGGCACGCGCATCATCGTGACGCTTCTCAACGCGCTCAAGCAGCAGGGCAAGAAGCGCGGCGTCGCCTCGCTCTGCATCGGCGGCGGCGAAGCCACCGCCGTCGCGGTCGAAATGGTCTGACGAAGCCGTCGAGGAGATTACCGCGATGAAGATCCATTCCGCCCTTACCGCCTGCCTCCTTCTCGCTGCCTGCGGTTCGAACGAGGCGGAGGACACTGTGCCCGCTCCGGCAGACGTCGCTGCGCCCTCAACCACGACCGACACGGTTACGCCTGCCGCGATGGCCGGGACTTACGAAGTGACCTTGCCCGATGGGACGGTGACGATGCAGACCCTGTCCGCCGACGGAACCTATGTCGATCGGATGGACGGCGAAGTCACGGAAAGCGGGACCTGGCGCCAGCAGGGCGATCAGCTCTGCTATGCGCCCGAAGGCGATACGGCGACCGAACAATGCTTCGCTGGCGGCGAACCCGGCCCGGACGGCGCTTTCGAAATGCGCGACGATGCGGGCGATGTCACCGCGACGGTACGCAAGGTGGACGCGCAGCCCACCGCCTGACGGAGGATTTACCGTTAAATCGGGCGTCGGCGGGGATCAGTCCTCGTCGTCGCCCCACAGGCGATCCGCTTCGACCCATCCTTGCCGGTCGTCGAGCCGCAATTCGCACCATCCCGAACTGCATTCTCCGAGCGTGCCTGTAACGCCCGCTTCGAGCCGCCATTTGAGCTCTGCGGAAGCGCTAGGTGCCGCGCGCATCGGGGCCGGTTCGCCTTCGGAGACGATGGCAGTGCGATCCGGGCTCAGAAGCCGGGCCACAACCCAGCCTTGCTCGCCGTCGGGATCTTCGATCAGGCGCCACCCCTCCATTACGCGCACGACCCGCACGGGCAGACCCGCGCGCCTATAGACCCAGGCGATCTTGTAATCTGCGCTCGGCCCCACGCGCATATTGAGCTCGGTCGCACGAATGCTCGCCCAATAGGGCACTTCGCGATCCTGCGCGGTGGCTGGAGACGCGAGAGCCGACAAAACGGCGGAAAAGGCGAGTAAAGCGAGACGCATATCAGGCGGAGTCATACCCGACGCCCCACAGCCCTTCAAGCGGTCGCGACATTGCGCTCGCTCGCCGCTTGACCGGAATCGTGCCGAGCGCCTAGCCCGAGAAGATGCCCGACACCGTACCTCCTTCTTCTCCGGCCCCGTCCCGCCGCCTCGATCATCCGCCGCGCGTCGTAGTGACACGGCATCTTATGCCGACTGTCGAGGCGCGGCTGGGCGAATTGTTCGACGCGCGCTGCAATTCCAGCGACGAACCCATGTCGCGTGACGAGCTCGTTGCCGCCATGCGCGAGTGCGACGTGCTCGTCCCCACCGTGACCGACCGGATCGATGCCGAAATGCTTGCCGAAGCGGGGGATCGCCTCGGCCTCATCGCCAATTTCGGAGCGGGGACCGATCATATCGACCTCAAGGCGGCGGCCAAGCGCCGGATTCTGGTCACGAATACGCCCGGCGTCTTCACCGAGGATACCGCCGACCTGACGATGGCGGGAATCATCGGCGTCCCGCGCCGGGTGCGCGAAGGTGTGGAACTGATCCGCTCGGGCCAGTGGACCGGCTGGACGCCGACGGCGCTTCTCGGCCGCAAGCTGGCGGGCAAGGTGCTCGGCATCGTCGGCATGGGCCGCATCGGCCAAGCAGTGGCGCATCGCGCCCGCGCCTTCGGGCTAGAAATCGCTTATCACAATCGTAAGCGCCTGCCCGAAGCGGTCGAGCGGATGTTCGGTG
>NZ_LWFF01000335.1 GCF_001635685.1 Erythrobacter sp. HI0063 | reverse complement strand
CTCCCTCGCCCGCCCGGGCGTTTGCCGCTGTGATCGTCGCGGCGGGGCAAGGCCTGCGAGCAGGGCAGCAGGTGCCGAAGCAGTTCGCCATTTGGCGCGGTAAGCCGGTTTTGCGCCATTCGGTCGAGGCCCTGCTTAACCAAGGAGCCGAGCGCATCGTCGTCGCGATTCCGCAGGGCGCGGACGATTTAGCTGCGGCAGCGCTTTCCGGGCTCGACCGGGTCGAGACGGTCATCGGCGGCGCTACGCGTCAGGCTTCGGTCCGGCGTGCTCTCGATCGACTAGCCGACCGACCGCCGGAGAATGTCCTGATCCATGACGCGGCGCGCCCGTATCTTCCGCAAGAGGTAACCGACCGCTTGATAGCGGCGCTCGAAGAACACTCCGGCGCCATCCCCGTGCTGCCGGTGGTCGACAGTCTCGCGGTGGACCGCGACGGGATCATGGACGGCACCGCCGATCGCGAGACGCTGCGACGCGTGCAGACACCGCAGGCGTTTCGCTTCGACGCGATCCTCGCCGCCCATCACGGCTGGGAAGGCAAACCCCTGGCCGGTGACGATGCGCAGGTGCTGCGCGCAGCCGGGCAGGACGTCGCGCTTGTTCGCGGGCATGAGCGGCTCGCCAAACTCACTTTCGCGGAGGATTTCATGACGGGATTGCCGCCGGTCCGCACCGGCCTGGGATACGATGTCCATCGCCTGGTCGCGGGCGAGGAGCTTTGGCTGGGCGGGATCGAGATCGCCCACGACAAAGGCCTGTCGGGCCATAGCGATGCCGACGTGGCGCTCCATGCGCTGACCGACGCGTTGCTGGGCGCGATCGCAGATGGCGATATCGGCAGCCACTTCCCGCCCAGCGATCCGCAATGGAAGGGCGCGCGATCGAGCCAGTTCCTCGAACATGCAGTCAAGTTGGTCCGCGCGAAGGGCTACACGGTCGGCAATATCGACCTGACCATCATCTGCGAGGAGCCCAAGATCGGCCCGCACCGTGCCGCCATGCGGGCGCGGATCGCAGATCTGCTCGGCGTTGACATCGATCGCGTATCGGTGAAGGCCACCACCACGGAACGGCTTGGTTTTACCGGGCGTGGCGAAGGGATTGCCGCGCAGGCGGTCGCCACGCTGGTTCTCGACTGACGGGGGAAATGCGCAGATGACCAAACTCATATTCTGTCTCGCGCCTCTGGCCGCCATGGCCGCCGCGCCGCTCTCGGCCCAGGCCGATCCGACGCCGGAGCAGGTCGAGGCGGCGACGCGCTACGCCCTGCCCCACCTTTTCGAAGGGTTCCGCGCCACCTGCGGCGATACGCTGTCCGCCGACGGCTATCTGGCGACCGAGGGCGATCGTCTCCAGACCAAATTATCCGATGGCGCCGACGCCTATTGGCCCCGGGCGAAGACTGCGATGATCAATCTCGCCTCGCAGAGAGGCGGCGAAGCATCGAGCGAACTCGATATGTTCGCGTCCCTGCCCGATGAAAGCCTGCAGCCCTTGGTCGACGGGCTGGTCTTCGCCCTCGTCGCGACCGAGCTCAAGACGGAACAGTGCGGGAGTGTCGAACGCGCACTGGCCCTGCTCGACCCGATGCCGGTCGAAAACATCGCCGGATTGATCGGCTTTATGTTCGAAATGGTCCAGAACGATAAAGACGCGTCCGCCGAGGACTCAAAGGCGATGGAAGAGCGGCAATGACGGACGGGCTGCTTCCCAGCGATATCGAGGCTCTGGCGCGCAAGGTCGTCGAAGCCAATGCGCAGGCCGGGCGCACAGTGGCGCTGGCGGAAAGCTGCACCGGCGGCCTCGTCGCTGCTGCGCTGACCGAAGTACCCGGTTCTTCTGCCGTCTTCGATCGCAGCTACGTGACCTATTCGAATGCCGCCAAGCGAGAGATGCTCGGCGTTTCGAGCGAGATCATCGAGACGTTCGGCGCGGTTTCGATCGCATGCGTCTGGGCTATGGCGAAGGGCGCGCTGGAGCGTAGCGGCGCCGATGTGGCGGTCGCGATCAGCGGCGTCGCAGGGCCCGGCGGCGGGACCAAGCTGAAGCCGGTCGGCACGGTCGTTTTCGCGCGCGTGACGCGCCACTCGGAAAGCGAGCCCGAAGGCGAACTCAAATTGTTCGATGGACCTGATCGCGCCGCGATCCGGCGCGAGGCTGCGCTGTGGGCGCTCGAACTGCTCATGCCTCACGGCAAAGAGCAGGCCGAGCCGAGCGAAATCTAGGTCGTTCCGGGGGCCTGTTCGCGCCCGTAGAGATCGTCGGCGCGCTTTTCGAACGCTTCAACCATCTTGCGGAAAGCGCGGTCGAAATATTGGCCGGCCAGCGCTTCGAACACGGCGTTGCGGAAGGTGAACTGGACGCAGAAATCGATCTCGCACCCGCCATCCTCGGTCGGGCGGAAGACCCAGCTATTATCGAGATCGCGCAAGGGACCGTCGAGATAATGAACGTCGATCCGGTTGGGCCGATCCTTGGTGACGCGCGAGGTGAACTTCTCGCGGATCGCCTTGAAGCCGACCAGCATGTCCGCCGTCATCTCTTGCTCGGTGTCGGATCGTACACGCGTGGCGACCACCCACGGCAGGAATTCGCCATAGCGGCCGACATCGGCCACCAGGTCGAACATCTGCTCGCAGCTATAGGGGAGCCTGCGCGTCTCGCGGCTGCCCGGCATCAGCGCGCGGCTTTCTTCGCCAGCTTCGCCTCCCGCGCGGCGCGCATCTGGGCGAAATCGTCGCCCGCGTGATAGCTGGAGCGTGTCAGCGGGCTGGACGCGACCTGGAGAAATCCCTTGGCGCGCGCGATCGAACCGTAAGCGGCGAAAGCCTTGGGCGTCACGAAATCCTCGACCTTGGCGTGTTTCGGGGTCGGCTGCAAATACTGGCCCATGGTGATGAAATCGACATCCGCACTGCGCATGTCGTCCATCACCTGGTGAACTTCCAGCCGCTGTTCGCCCAGCCCCAGCATGATGCCGGACTTGGTAAAGATCATCGGATCGTGGGCCTTCACTTCTTCCAGCAGACGCAGCGAGGCATAATAGCGCGCGCCGGGGCGGATGGTGGGATAGAGCCGCGGCACGGTTTCGAGATTGTGATTGTAGACGTCCGGCCCCGCCTCGCAGATCGCCTCGACCGCAGGGCGCATCTTGTTGCGGAAATCGGGAGTCAGGATTTCGATCGTCGTCTCGGGTGTCTCGCGCCGCAGCGCTTGGATCACCTTCACGAATTGCCCCGCCCCGCCATCGGGCAGATCGTCGCGATCGACGCTGGTGATGACGATGTGGTTGAGGCCCATCTGCCCCGCCGCGATGGCAACGTTTTCCGGCTCCATCGGATCGACGAGGCGCGGCATCCCGGTCTTCACGTTGCAGAAGGCGCAGGCGCGCGTGCAGACATCGCCCAGGATCATGACGGTGGCGTGCTTCTTGTCCCAGCATTCGCCGATATTGGGGCAGGCCGCTTCTTCGCAGACGGTGTTGAGCTTCAGATCGCGCATCAGCTTGCGCGTCTCGTGATAGCCCTTGCTGACCGGCGCCTTGACCCGGATCCAGTCCGGCTTGCGCTGGCGGGTCGGGCGGCCCTCTTCTCTCGGTGTCTCGGGCTGCGGAGCGGAGGAAAGATCGTTCATGGCCGCTCACCTAGGCGTCCCACAACCGAGGTGCAATGGGGCCTATTGCCGTAGGGGGAACGCCTAGCTAAGCGACCGCCCATGGACCCGACAGTCATCCAGACATTCACCTCTCCGGTGATCCTCTTTTTCCTGCTGGGCATCTTCGCGGCAGTCGTCCGGTCCGACCTCGCCATTCCGGAAGCCATCGCCAAGGGCTTGTCGCTCTATCTCATGGCGGCCATCGGACTGAAGGGCGGCCTCGCGGTATCGAAGTCCGGTATCGACGGAACCGTAATCGCCGCGCTGCTTGCGGGCACATTCGCGGGGTTCGTCATCCCTATCTTCGCCTATGCTCTGCTCAAAGGGTTCGGCAGGCTGGACCGCATCAATTCCGGCGCGGTCGCAGCGCATTACGGTTCGATCAGCGTGGTGACCTTCGTGACCGCCGTCGAGATTCTGGGTGCGCAGGCGCGCGAACCGGCGGGGTTCATGGTTGCCGTCATGGCGGCGATGGAAGCTCCGGCCATTCTGAGCGGACTGATGCTGGCGCGCGGTTTCGGCAAGAGCGGTGAGGCCGGTGACCAGAATACGGGTGAGATGCTGCGCGAGGTTCTCACCAATTCCTCGATCGTGCTCCTGCTGGGCGCCTTTGCCATCGGTCTTGCCGGAGGGGAGCGCGGCTTTGCCGAAGTCAGCCCGTTCTTCGAGGCCGGTTTCAAAGGCGTCCTGTGTTTCTTCCTCTTGGATATGGGCCTGATCGCCGCGCGTAGGATCATGGATTCGCGGGCTATTACGTGGAGGCTGGCGAGTATCGCGGTCATCCTGCCGCTGATCAACGGCGCGGCCGGGACTGCGCTGGGCGTCGGCATCGGCCTCGATACGGGGTCCGCTGCCGCGCTCGGCGTATTGTGCGCCAGTGCCAGCTACATCGCCGTTCCCGCCGCCATGCGTCTTGCTCTGCCCGAAGCCGATCCGGGTATTTATCTGACCATGTCGCTCAGCATCACCTTTCCGTTCAACGTCCTGGTCAATATCGGGCTGATAAGCGCCTTCGCGGCCTATTTGACCGGTAGTGGAGTGGTCGCACCATGATCGAAACCGTTACGCGCAAGCGCATCGAAATCCTTTCGGACACCGCGCTGTTGAAGCGCGTGACCGATGCGATCGAACGGGCCGGGATCACGGGCTGGTCCGTCACCCCGGTGCTTTCCGGCAAAGGAAGCGAAGGTCGCTGGCGGGAAGAGCGGGTCACGGGAACGGACAAGGTCGTCGTGCTGACGATCGCCGCGCAGGACAAGGCGATGAAGCTCGCCGAAGACCTGGCTCCCGTTCTCACGAAATTCGGCTTCATCCTGAGCATGTGGGACGTTGAGGTGATACGCGGCGAACGGTTCTGATTGGTGCTTGCCGCGCGAGATAACGGAGATTTGCATGCCTGAATTCGTCGACCTTCTGGAAGGATACCGCCGCTTTCGCGAAGGAACCTATCCTCGCCAACGTGACCGTTTCGAAGAAACCGCGATGGAAGGCCAGTCGCCGAAGACTCTGATCATCGGCTGCAGCGACAGCCGGGTCGATCCGGCCCAGATCTTCGATGTCGATCCCGGTGAGATTTTCGTGGTCCGCAATGTCGCTGCGCTTGTGCCACCCTTCGAAACGACACCCGGCCTGCATGGTGTTTCGGCTGCAGTGGAATTCGCCGTGCAGATGCTGAAGGTGAGCCAGATCATGGTCATGGGCCATGGGCGATGCGGCGGGTGCCAAGCTGCACTCTCACGGGACTTCCTCGATTCCGAACCGGGCCAGGGCGGTTTCGTGGCCAACTGGATCAAGCTCCTCGACGAGGCGCGCGAGCCCGTGGCCTCCAAGCATGGTACCACGGGCCGAAAGGCGGAGCTGGCGATGGAATTCGCGGCAATCCGGCAGAGCCTCGCCAATCTGCGCACCTTCTCGTGGATTAAGGAGAAGGAAGACGCCGGAGAGCTCACGCTGCGCGGTACGCATTTCTCGATCATGGAATGCGTGCTCTATACGCTCGACGAGGACACCGGCGAATTTCTGCCCGAAGATTGAACCACTCCCTTCCGGCCTTGCGCGCTCCATCCTTGTGCGCTCCAACCTTGCGCACTGGGGCCTAGCGCGTCATGGGCGGGGCATGACCGACGCAATCCTCAAGAACATCGCCCTGCTGATCGACGCGGACAACACCACGCCCAAGGGCATCGATCCGGTGCTGACCGTCATGGCCGAATTGGGCCAGGTCAATATCAAGCGGGCCTATGGCAATTTCGCCAAGAACAATCTCGCCAATTGGGACAAGATCACCCACAAATACGGCATCCGTCCCCAGCAGCAATTCGATCTGACGGCGGGCAAGAACGCCACCGACATGGCGATGACGATCGATGCGATCGACCTGCTTTACCAAGGCAAGGTCGACGGGTTCGGGATCATGAGTTCCGACAGCGATTTCACCCCGCTCGTCACCCGGCTGAGGCAGGACGGGCTGGTCGTCTACGGCTTCGGCAGCACCAGCAAGACGCCGGCCGCCTTCAAAAGCGCCTGCACCCGCTTCATCGACATCGATGCCTTGATAAAAGGCGCATCCGACGAACCGGAAACTCCGAAGGCGCGGGCCGCCACCGGTAAGGGACAGATCGACGACGAGCTGGTCGAATTGCTCGGCAATGCCTGGAAGGCCGCCAAGCGCGACGACAAGGGCTTCGCGCCAATGGGCGAGGTCGGCAAAATCGCCGGCAACCGCTCCAGCTTCGATGTGCGCAATTACGGATACAAGCGCCTCTCCGACCTTTTCGAAGCCATCGATCAGTTCCAGGTCGACCGGCGCGACAATAACGGCATGTACGTCAAACGTCTGCGCTGAGCCGACTCCATAAATTCGCAGCGCAAAGAAAAAGGCGCGGCAGGCCGAAGCCGCCGCGCCTTTTCTCTAGTCAGGGCTAATTCTTTATGAGGATCAGGAGCCCGCCTGCTGCGTGGTGTAGATCGCCCACAGATTGGCGATCGCCTGCCGCGCGCCTTCGACTCGATTGAAAGTCGCTTCGGCTTCGGCATACTTGCCCTGATCGAGCTGCGCGATGCCCATCCGCGTCAGAACCAGCGGCGTGTTGGCTCCCGGCATGGTCGCGGCCTTGGCGAAGAACTCCTCGGCATCGGCGGCGCGGCCATAGCTGAGGAACGCGTTACCCGCAGCCATCACGGTGACGAGATTGGCGTTCGCAGCGCGAGCATCCTTGGCAAGCTCAGGTAGCTCCGTCTCGTCGGTCTTCACGCGCTTGGCGGCTTCGGCCCGCGCCTCGCTAACGAACGTGTTGCTACGGTCCAGATTGCCGCTGGCATAACCTTCATCGATCACGGCCACGACTTCGCCGGGCAGTTTGCGCGGATCGGCCTGGTCGATATATTCCAGATACTGATTGCTCTGCCGCAGACCATCGACGCGACGGGCCAGTCGCAGAAGATCGAGCGAATCCTCGCCGCCGATTTCCGACGTGTTGTAGAGAATGCCGATCGCATCGCCCCAGCTGGTGGCGCTGGGATAATCGCGGACATACATGCTCGAATATTCGCGCGCCTGCGCATCGAGCTGATTGTTGTAAGCCATCGCCAAACCGCGCCTGATCCACGCTTCGTCGACCGGTTGACCCGCCTGCCGCTTCGCTTCGATAGCTTGGCTCAGATAGGTCACACCATCGGCGAACCGTTCTTCCTGAAAATAGGTCTCGGCGATCGACGGAGTCAGATCGTTCTCGGTATATCCGAGTTCCATCGCCCGCTCGAAATAGGTGCGCGCCGCAGACCAATCTTCGTCCTGGTAGGCGAGCTGTCCGGCTTGAAGGTAGTATCCCGGCTGACTTTCTGCCGGAACCTTGCCGCTCTGGAGCATCATGTCGAGACCCTGGCGCCGCAGAGCCGTATCACTCAACTTGCTACCGGTGGCGTAAACGAGACTGCCAGCCACATTTCGGTCGTCGTCGTTTTCGATGGCTGCAATTACTCCGGGAAGCGCGGCCTTTACCGCCTCGACATCTCCATCCTTGTCGAGCTGCTGCACCGGATTATAGGCCGCCACGAAGCCCTTCGAATATTGCGGCTTGGCGGCCTTATCGTCGTCCTTCTTTTTCTTCTGCGCGGCGGCGGGTGCTTCCAGCGCGGTCACGGACAGCACGCCGCCCATGCCCAGCGCGAGCGCCAGAGCGAGAGTGGACGAACGCTTGGAAAAAACGGAAAATCGCATAAATTTGCTCCCAAGAGTGGTAGATGAGGGCTTCCCATTAAAGCCCCGCCCGATGGTCGGGCGGTCGTTTGCCTGCAAGGCCCCTCGATTGCAAATAGGTCTAGGCAAAATCGGCTGAATAGCGTTTGAATGCCGCACGATGCGGCGGTTCATTTGCCTTGCCGTGCCGCCAGAGCCCGGATGTGTGGATAAAGCGCATCATGGGCCCGCCCGGTTCCCCGGTTCAGGTGGCGCAAGGGCGCTTTTTGCCCTAACCTCTCCCCATTCCACTATCCTTTTGATTATCGAGAAGACGCAGTCTTGAGCGACGATACCGATTTGATCGAACCTGCCCCGTATGGCGGCGACGAATACGCCCGCATCGACATCGTCGATGAAATGAAAACCAGCTATCTCGATTACGCGATGAGCGTGATCGTGAGCCGCGCGCTCCCCGATGTGCGCGACGGGTTGAAGCCGGTCCATCGCCGCATCCTTTTCGCCAGCCAGGAAGGCGGCTTCGTGGCCGGGCGACCCTATCGCAAGAGCGCCAAGATCGTCGGCGACGTGATGGGCAATTACCACCCGCACGGCGACAGCGCGATCTACGATGCGCTGGCCCGCATGACGCAGGACTGGTCGATGCGCGTGCCGCTGATCGACGGTCAGGGCAATTTCGGATCGATGGACCCCGATCCGCCCGCCTCCATGCGCTATACCGAAGCGCGTCTGGCACGTGTCGCGAATGCCCTGCTCGACGATCTCGACAAGGACACGGTCGATTTCACCGACAATTACGACCAGTCGCGTCAGGAGCCGACGGTCCTGCCCGCGCGCTTCCCGAACCTGCTGGTCAACGGCGCGGGCGGCATCGCGGTCGGCATGGCGACCAATGTCCCGCCGCACAATCTGGGCGAGGTGATCGACGGCTGCTTCGCTTATATGGACAATCCCGCGATCACGTCGGAAGAATTGTTCGAGATCATTCCCGGTCCCGATTTCCCCACCGCGCCGCTGATCCTCGGCAAATCGGGTGCCCGTTCGGCCTACACCACCGGCCGCGGATCGATCCTGATGCGCGCCCGGCACGAGATCGAGGAAAAGCGCGGAGAGCGCCGCTCGATCGTCCTGACCTCAATCCCCTATCAGGTCGGCAAGAACGGCCTCGTCGAAAAAATCGCCGAAGCCGCGAAGGAAAAGCGGATCGAGGGGATTTCGGACATCCGCGACGAAAGCTCGCGCGAAGGGGTGCGCGTGGTCGTGGATCTGAAGCGCGACGCTTCACCCGAAGTCGTGCTCAATCAGATCTGGCGCTATTCACCCGCGCAGGCGAGCTTCCCGGCAAACATGCTGGCGATCCGCGGCGGTCGGCCCGAAACGCTGACGCTGCGCGATTTCATCCAGGCCTTCATCAGTTTCCGCGAACAGGTCATCACGCGACGCACCAAATTCGAACTGAACAAGGCGCGCGAGCGGGCGCATATCCTGCTCGGCCTCGTGGTCGCGGTCTCGAACATGGACGAGGTCGTGGCGATGATCCGCGGCTCCTCCAATCCGTCCGAAGCGCGCGGCAAGCTGCTCGCCAAGGAATGGCCGATCGGCGACATCGCGCAATATATCGCGCTGGTCGAAGCGATCGAGCCGGATGCCGAGCAGGAAGGCGGCACCTATCGCCTGTCCGAACGGCAGGTGAAAGCCATCCTCGACTTGCGCCTCCACCGCCTGACCGCGCTGGGCCGCGACGAGATCGGGGACGAGCTGAAAGAGCTGGCGATTGCGATCGAGGAATATCTCGCGATCCTGGGCGACCGGGTGAAGCTCTACGCCGTGATGCGCGAGGAATTGCAGGAAATCCGCGACGCCTATGCCACTCCGCGCCTCAGCGAGATCGCACCGGCCTGGGACGGCCTCGAGGACGAGGATCTTATCGAGCGCGAGGAGATGGTCGTCACCGTGACGCACGGCGGCTACATCAAGCGTACCCCGCTCACGACCTTCCGCGCCCAGGCGCGTGGCGGCAAGGGCCGCAGCGGTATGGCGACCAAGGACGAGGACGCGGTGGTCGAATTGTTCGTCACCTCGACGCACAATCCGGTCCTGTTCTTCACCAATACCGGCCGGGTCTATCGCCTCAAGGTCTGGAAGCTGCCCGAAGGCGGCCCGCAGACCAAGGGGCGCCCGATGGTCAACCTCTTGCCGCTGGGCGATGACGAGCGCGTCACCAACGTGCTGCCCCTGCCCGAAGACGAGGCGGAGTGGGACAAGCTCAACATCGTGTTCGCCACCGAACAGGGCATGGTGCGGCGCAATTCGATGGACGCTTTCACCAACGTGCCCTCCAACGGCAAATACGCGATGGGCTTCGTGGAAGACAGCGGGGATCGGCTGGTGGGCGTGCGCCTGCTGAGCGAGGGTCAGGAGATTTTCCTCGCTTCCGATTCGGGTAAGGCGATCCGCTTCCAGGCCACCGATGCACGCGAAACCAAGAGCCGTACGGGTATCGGCGTGCGCGGCATGACGCTGAAGGGCGGCGCGAAGGTCGTTTCCATGGCGGTGCTCGACGCAGGCGAGCCGGAGACCGAAATTCGCGAAGCCTATCTGCGCAGCGCGACCTGGAAGAACAACGACGCCGAAGCGACTCTGCCGCAAGACAAGGCTGCCGAACTGGCCGACAGCGAGGAGTTTATCCTGACGTTGACGGCGAACGGTTACGGCAAGATTTCGTCCAGCTACGAATACCGCACGATCGGGCGCGGTGGTCAGGGGCTGACGAATATCGGCGAGCCGTCCTCCAATCCGGACCGCAACGGCCCGGTGGTGGCCAGCTTCCCGGTCAAGCATGGATCGCAACTCATGCTGGTGACCGATCAGGCGAAGCTGATCCGTCTGCCGATCCATTTCCGCCATCTGATCGAAAACGGCTTCGACACGCATTCGG
This sequence comes from Erythrobacter sp. HI0063, assembly GCF_001635685.1. Taxonomy (GTDB): domain Bacteria; phylum Pseudomonadota; class Alphaproteobacteria; order Sphingomonadales; family Sphingomonadaceae; genus Qipengyuania. The sequence goes on along the minus strand of NZ_LWFF01000335.1, from coordinate 28,220 downwards.
GCTATTCGATTTCGGGTCGCGGATCTTCGGGCGTTCGCATCTTCAACGTGGCGAAAAACGAGCAGATCGTCGGCGCCGCACCGATCGACGAAACCGAGGAGCCGGAGAACGAGGCGGAAGAAGCGGTCGCGGACGAGATCGCCAGCCATGGCGGATCGATCCATCCGACCAGTCCGCACACCACCGCCCATTCGGACGACAATATCGACGGCGAACCGGACAGCGATTGAGCGTTAGCGTTGCAGGCCTTTTGCAGCCTTGTTGCGAAGGGTCTGCACCACCCCGGTCGCGATCATCAACTGGCCCACATAATAGAGCGGCCAGACGATCCAGTCCGCCAGCGCCGGATCGATCCGGCCCGCCTCGCGCGCGAAAATCGCCAGGTCCGACGCGACGAACAGCAAAGTGCCCAATCCCACCCGGTAGCGCGGGAAACGGCTGACCCAGGCCGATGCGCTCATCGCGGCAAGCGTGCAGGCATACAACGTCGCGAGGTGCCAATTCGGCTGCGGCCAGGTCAGCAGAGCAGTGATCGCGGGAACCAGAATGGCGATCGCAAGCGCCGCGCCCATCTGGCTACCATGACGCTTCTGCCTCGGATTGCGCCAATACAGCGCAATGGCGACGAGATGCGCGAGAGCGAAAATCGCCGCGCCGAACAGGAAGGAAACTTCGAGCACCATGTCGGCAAGCGCCGACAAACCAAGCACGAGCGCGACCAGTACCCCATCGGTCCCGCTGCTTCGCCGCGCCGCATAGATCGCCAACAAGCCCACACCTAGGCCCTTGAGCGGAATAACGAAAAGGCCGGGCAAAGTGTCGCCCCAGACGAAGTAGCAGAGCGAGAAAATCAGGCTCGCCAGCAACCACGGCCGGTGATCGATGAGGGCTTTATGGGGGCGGTTCGGCATGATCGCCGCATGGCCCGCTTTGCTCACTACCACAAGGCGTCATCCCTGCGCGTTGAAAGCGCCGTATCTTTGCCCTAGCTGAGACGGCGATGGTTCATGATATTCAAATAATTGGCGGCGGTCTCGCCGGCAGCGAGGCGGCGTGGCAATTGGCGCGGCGCGGCTTTCGCGTCCGCCTGTCGGAAATGCGCGGTTCGGGTGAGATGACACCCGCGCACCAGACCGATGGCCTTGCCGAACTGGTCTGTTCCAACAGCTTTCGATCCGACGACAGCGACAAGAACGCGGTCGGCCTGCTGCACGATGAAATGCGGCGGCTGGACAGCCTGGTAATGCAGGCGGGCGAAAAAGCACGCGTTCCCGCCGGATCGGCCATGGCCGTCGATCGCGACGTATTTTCCGCCGAAGTCGAGCGCGCCCTGAAGGAGCATCCGAACGTCACGGTAGTGCGCGAACGGGTCGATGCTTTGCCGGAAAGCGGGCCGACGATCGTCGCCACCGGGCCTTTGACCGCGCAATCGCTGGCCGAAAGTATCGTGCAAGCGACTGGACAGGACCGTCTCGCTTTCTTCGACGCGATCGCGCCCATCGTGCATCGCGACAGCATCGACATGGACATCTGCTGGATCCAATCGCGCTGGAACAAGCGGACCGAAGCGTCCAACGAAGAGGGCGATTACATCAACTGCCCGATGACGAAGGAGCAGTATTACGCGTTCCATCAGGGTCTGATGGACGGCGAGAAGACCGAATTTCGCGAATGGGAAAAGGACACGCCCTATTTCGACGGTTGCATGCCGATCGAGGTGATGGCGGCGCGCGGCGTCGAAACGCTGCGCTTCGGTCCGATGAAACCGGTCGGGCTCGACAATCCGCGCGATACCACGCCGGAATTTCCACAGGGGCGCTGGCCCTACGCTGTCGTCCAACTGCGGCAGGACAATAAGCTCGGCACGCTGTGGAATATGGTCGGTTTCCAGACCAAGCTGAAACACGGCGCGCAGGTCGACCTGTTCCGCACCATTCCCGGACTGGAGAACGCGGAATTCGCGCGGCTCGGCGGGCTGCACCGCAACACGTTCCTCAATTCTCCGCTCGTGCTCGACCGGCAATTGCGCCTCAACCGCGCGGCCCACATCCGCTTTGCCGGACAGGTGACCGGGTGCGAGGGTTATGTCGAAAGCGCGGCGGTCGGCCTGATGGCTGGCCTGATGGCGGCAAACGAACTGGCCGGCCAGGATTGGGCCCCGCCCCCACGCACCACGGCGCTGGGCGCGCTTCTGTCGCACATCACCGGGGATGCGGAGGCCGAGACCTTTCAGCCGATGAACGTCAATTTCGGCCTGTTTCCGCCGCTGCACGAAGTCGGCAAGAAACAGCGCAAGGAAGCGTACACATCCCGCGCAAAGGCCGAGCTCGGCCCATGGTTGCGCCAGCTGGAGCCGATTCCCGCCTGATCCGGCCTAACACCGGCAGGCAGGCTTGGCCTTGCGCTTGGGCGCGGTCGTCGCGAATTCGGCGGGCGTCAGCGACAGGTTCCCATCCGCATCGGCGCCTTCGAACTTGTCGACCGTCGCCACGGCCCATTCTTCGAAATCCAGCAGATTGTTGCCGTCCTTGTCGAGCTTGCGAAAGGCATCGGTCCGGCTCGACAGCATCTCGGTGCGCGAGATCTTCCAGTCGCGATTGCGGTCGTAGCGGAAGAAGCGCCTTTGTTCCCGCGTCAGCTCGGTCGCCTCAGGCGGTTCCGGCCCGCGCAGATCGGCGGCATCGGCGCTCGGCAATTGGGGGTCTTCGAAGCTCTCGGTCGGTTCGGCGGGAACAGGCGGCGGGGCCCCCCGCTCCACCTCTGCGCGTCCCTGCCACCACACGAAGCCGATCCCGGCGAGCATCAGCGCGCACAACGCACCCAAGAGCCAGTTTCGCATGCCCACCCTTCCCCGAAAAGCCCCGCTCTTCATTTAGCGCCCCGTCAGCCCATGCCGCAAGACCGCGATAAGATCGCTTGGACGGGACAAGGGGGCCGCCCCGCTATGCAGCGCCCTTCGCCCGATCGCGTCGAACACGGTCAAAGGCCGTAGAGCCCGCGGCAGGCGTGGTGGCTTGGCGAGCTTCCGCCCCTCCCGCAACGCCAAGTCCCGCGCTTCAGGATCGCAGAGGCTCGCCGCCGCATCCGCCATGCTCCAGCGCTCGCTCGCCTGCGCGATAGCGGCCTCGTCGAAGCCGAGGCCAAGATGGCGGGCGAGAACCTGCCATCCGGCCCCCCGCCCCCGTCTGTAGGCTTCAAAGTCCGAAGCGTGCGGTGGCGAATTCGCCAACAGAGCCTCCCAGCCATCGACCACCTTACCGAGTTCCGAAGTGTCCGTATTCCATTCGGCAAGCTGCGCCAGCAACGGGTTACCGACCGGCCATTCCTCGCGCGGCTGGGCAAAGCGATCGCGCCACCATGCCAGCCTCATCTGCGCCAGAATGGGTTCGCTCGCCGTGAACACGAATTTGGCGAACTGCGCCTCCAGGGAAAGCAGAGTGGCGATCGCCGGGCGGGCATAGGCCGGCGCATAGCTCGTCGCGATTCGATGAATGAGACTGCGGTCCACTTGTCCTCCGGTGAAAGATCGCGGTTTACACAACGTTAGGCATAAAGCCGTACCCAAGCTTAACCGCAATCGCCGCATAGGGCCCGTCATGGGCCATTTCGCTGAGACCAATCCATGACGGCACGTTCAAGTGACAGGTTTTCCCTGAGAGCGTTGCGCGCCCATACCGGCGGTAACGTGCTCGCGATAGCGGCCGCCAGCATATTCCCGATCCTCGCCATCGTCGGCGGGACGGTGGATATGAGCCGCGCCTACATGGCGCAGGCTCAGCTTCAATCCGCTTGCGACGCCGGCGTCCTGGCTGGCCGCCGCGCATCGGGCCGTTCTGGCACGTACGGTGCGACGGAAAAGGCGAAAGCGAACAAGATGTTCAACGCCAATTTCGAGCCGGCCAAGCTCTCGGTCACGAACTCGAACTTCACCAGCAAGCGGGAAACGAACGAAGATATCTCGGGCGTCGCCACCGCCACCCTACCCACGATGATCATGGGCGTCTTCGCCTATGACGATTTCGATCTTAGAGTGGACTGCACTGCAGAACTGCAGATCACGAATACCGATGTCATGTTCGTGCTCGACACCACCGGATCAATGCTCGGAGCTCCTCTCGAAGGATTGAAGAATGCGGTTCGCGATTTTCATGTCGCCATGGCGACAGCGTCGATCCAGCCCGACACGCGTATCCGGTATGGGTTCGTCCCCTATTCCAGCACCGTCAACGCCAAATACCTGATTCAGAACAACCAATTGCCCGCAAGCTATTTCGGGACCTCGGCGACATTTACGACCCGCGAATCCGAGTTCAACACCCCGCGCGATATCGTCCAGAACGGGACGAAAACTTACGGGTCGACCGAAACATATTCCGGCAACGTGTACCGGAACGATTGCGACGGTAGCGGAAACGAATGGAGCAACGACTGGAATAACAGAACGACGACCGGCACCTCGCCCAATTTCGTTACCACATCCTACGAGTTCGTTTCCTACACGCACCAAGCTTACAACTGGCTTTTACAGTCTTACGGAACCTGCAAGCGACGTCGCGTATCGCAGCCCTTCACGATAAGACGCGTCTATAACTTCACGCAATATGTCTATCACGAAGCGCCGATCAGCACGACCGGACTGTCCGGCTTCGGGAACGTGCCGCTTGGCGTCCACGGTTCGTCGGCGTGGGTAGCGACCGCTGGAACCTACGACATGCGCGAACTGGCCGCGATGAATTCCACCAATTCATCGGGCATCAGCACCATCAATTCGTCGTGGAACGGTTGCGTCATGGAACGCGCCACCGTGCAAACGGCCAATTTCAACCCGGTCCCGGCTGGCGCGCGCGATCTCGATGTCGTGTCCGCCCCGCAAGGTGGCGTCGCGGATTCCTACTGGGCGCCGAATTGGACGGGCGTGATGTTCTATCGGAACACCTACGGGCCGGAATATACCATAGCCGAAAACAGCCAGCCTTCGGGCGGATTCATCGCCTGTCCGCAAAGCATGAGAGCGTTCACCACTGCGGACGTCTCGAGCACCACGGTGCCGGCCTGGGTGGAAAGCTATCTGTCGGGCCTGAACGCTGAAGGGGCGACCTACCACGACATCGGGATGATCTGGGGCGCGCGGATGGCGAGCAAGCGCGGCATAATGGCCGCGAACGTCAACGACCAACCCTACCGGTCCGCGTCCAGGCACCTCATCTTCATGACCGACGGCGCTCTCCAGCCCAACAGATATGCCGCGGGCAATTACGGGATCGAAATCTTCGCCAATCGAATAGCTCCGCAATATACGAACGATCTCGATCTCATCCCGTATCATTCTGCGCGGTTCCGGGCAGCCTGCGATGCGGCCAAGAACGAAGACCTCGTCGTATGGATGGTCGCCTTCGGCACGGCGATAACCGACGACATGCGATATTGCGCCACCGGCGACAGAGTTTACTTCGCATCCGACACCACGCAATTAAGGGCGCAATTCCGGACGATCGCCTCGCAGATCGCCAGCCTGAGGCTCGGCCAGTGACGCTTGCGCCAACCAATTCCTCGGCTCGTATCGTCGGCGATCAGCGCGGAACGACCATCATCGAATTCGCCGTGGTCGCGCCTGTTTTGCTGATGATCATCATGGGCGGCATGGAGATCGGCCATCTCGGATACGTGAAAGGCATCACGAGGGCCGCGCTCCAGGTGGCGGCACGGGATTCCGGCTTGGAATCCAACAGTTCGAGCCAAAACGCCGTCGATGCAGCGCTGCGCGATCGTATCAAAACCGTGATACCGAACGCCTCGATCTCTATCCAACGCCGCAGCTACACCGACTTTACCGACGTGAACACGCCGGAAGATTTCAACGACAGCAACGGAAACGGACTCTACGATCCGAACGAATGCTTCACCGACATGAACGGCAATGCGCGCTGGGATGCGGACCGCGGTCGTTCGAACAGCCAAGGCGGGGCTGACGATGTCGTTCTCTACACCGTAAGCGTTTCCTACAATAAGATTTTCCCGCTTTGGAAACTGATCGGGCAGCCTTCGACAAACGTGATCAGCGCCGAGACGACACTTCGGAATCAGCCTTTCGGTGTCCAGTCGCAGCAGATCGGGATGCGGATATGCCCGTAGGTTTTTTCAAGCGCATGCGGACCCGTCGGCTCTCCGCTTTCCGCTCCGACCAGAAGGGGCTTGCCCTTGTCGAATTCGCCTATGTCGCGCCGATCCTTCTCGTGCTCGGCATGGGAGGCGCCGAGTTGACGAATTATGCGCTGACACAGATGCGCATCAGCCAGCTTGCCATTTCGCTTGCCGACAACGCCTCCAGAGCTCGGCAATTCGTATCGGGAGCAGCCCCTCGATTTCGCGAACACGATGTTCGCCAGGTTTTTCAAGGGGCTCAATTGCAATCCGGTGGCCTCGACATCAAGGCCAATGGACGCATCGTGCTGTCGAGCCTTGAGCGAAATATCACCGGCGGCCAGTGGATTCACTGGCAACGCTGCTTTGGAGAGAAGACCAATTACGAGCCCCAGTATGGGCGGCAGGGGACCGGGGCGGTAGGAAACACTTATCCGGGGATGGGACCGAGCAGCAATCGGGTGACTGCCGAACAGAATTTCGCCGTGATGTACGTCGAAGTCGCCTACGAATACGAACCGCTGGTTTTCACGACGATCGTGCCTTCGCAGACCATACGCAAAAACGCCGCTATGTTCGTACGCGACGAACGCGACCTGACCGGCGATCTGCTGCGCGATCCGCGCTACGGCAATGTGTTCAATCCCTCACCCGCCGTTCCGGACGCAGACATCGACCTTTGCGCTTGAGCCGCCTATCGGCTCAATCCCGGTAGCACACCTTCTTTGCCGCCTCGACGATGCGCGGCGCATCGATGAGCGCGAGCTTTTCGAGATTGGCGGCATAGGGCAGCGGCACGTCTTCGTTGCAGACCCTGAGGACCGGCGCATCGAGATGGTCGAAGCCTTCCTCCATGCAGATCGCCGTCACTTCCGAGGCGATCGAGCACGTCGGCCAGCCCTCTTCCGCAATGACCAGGCGATTGGTCTTCGCCAGGCTGTCGAGGATCGTCTGCTTGTCGAGCGGGCGCAGGGTGCGAAGGTCGATGACTTCCGCCTCGATCCCTTCTTCCGCCAGCTTTTCCGCCGCTTCGAGCGAGAATCCGACACCGATCGAATAGCTGACGATGGTGACGTCCGATCCCTCACGGACGATCCGCGCCTTGCCGATCGGCAGGACATGATCGTCCAGCTGCGGCAATTCGAAGCTGCGGCCGTAGACCAATTCGTTTTCTAGGAAGACCACCGGATCTTCGCTGCGGATAGCCGCCTTCATCAGGCCCTTCGCGTCAGAGCTGTCATACGGCGCGATCACGATCAGACCGGGGACGCTGGCATACCAGGGGCCGTAATTCTGGCTGTGCTGCGCGCCGACGCGACTGGCCGCGCCATTAGGCCCGCGGAAAACAACCGGGCAGCGCATCTGGCCGCCCGACATGTAATTGGTCTTGGCCGCCGAATTGATGATGTGGTCGATCGCCTGCATGGCGAAATTGAAGGTCATGAATTCGACGATCGGCCGCAAACCGCCCATCGCGGCGCCGGTGCCGATACCGGCAAAGCCGTATTCGGTGATCGGCGTGTCGATCACGCGCTTGGGCCCGAATTCGTCGAGGAGCCCCTGCGTGACTTTGTATGCGCCCTGATATTCGGCGACTTCCTCGCCCATCACGAAGACGCGCTCGTCGCGACGCATTTCCTCGGCCATACCGTCGCGCAAGGCTTCGCGCACGCTGATGGTGAGCATGTTCGTGCCGGCGGGAATTTCAGGATCGGACTTGGGCTCCGATTTCGGTTTTTCCGGCGTGATCGATCCGTCGGCATCATCCTGGCCGACATCCTTGCCCTCGCCAGGCTTATCCTCGACCTTCGTGTCGTCGGGCGACGGCGCTTCGATGTCGGACGCGTCCTCGCCCTCGCCTGCGAGCATCGCGATCACTTCGCCGACCTTCACGCCCTCGGTCCCTTCGGCGACCATGATCTTGCCGAGCGTGCCTTCATCGACCGCTTCGAATTCCATCGTCGCCTTGTCGGTTTCGATCTCGGCGATGATGTCGCCGATCTCGATCGCGTCACCTTCCTGCTTCAGCCATTTGGCGAGCGTGCCTTCCTCCATTGTGGGGGACAGGGCGGGCATCTTCAGTTCGATCGCCATGGCTCAATACTCCTCCACCAGGACATCGGTATAGAGTTCGGCCGGATCGGGCTCGGGCGAATTCTCGGCGAAATCGGCGGCTTCGCTCACGATCTTGCGGATATCCTTGTCGATGGTCTTCAGCTCGTCCTCGCTCTTGCCCTGTTCGATCAGAAGCTTCTTGATCGCTTCGATCGGATCCTTGTGGTCGCGATAATCCTGCACTTCCTCGCGCGTCCGGTATTTCGCCGGATCGGACATGGAGTGGCCGCGATAGCGATAGGTGTTGCACTCCATCAGTACCGGGCCATTGCCGTCGCGCACATGCTTGAAGGCGATTTCGGCGGCCTGACGCACTTCGAGTACGTCCATTCCATTCACGTCCATGCCGGGGATGCGAAAGGCAGTGCCGCGGCGATAGAATTCGGTCTCGGCCGAGCTGCGCTTGACCGCAGTGCCCATCGCGTACTGATTGTTCTCGACCACGAACACGATCGGGAGGTTCCACAGGCTCGCCATGTTCATGGTCTCGTAGACCTGGCCCTGATTTGCCGCCCCGTCACCGAAATAGGCGAGGCACAGCCCGCCATCCTCGTTATACTGATGCGCGAGCGCCAGCCCGCCGCCCAACGCAACCTGGGCGCCGACGATGCCGTGCCCGCCATAGAATTTGTGCTCGGTGCTGAACATATGCATCGAGCCGCCCTTCCCCTTGGAAATGCCGGCCTGACGTCCGGTCAGCTCGGCCATGATGACCTTCGGATCGATCCCGTAGGCGAGCATGTGGCCGTGGTCGCGATAGCCGGTGATGACGCTGTCGCGATCGTTGTCGAGAGCGCTCTGGAGGCCGATGGCGACCGCTTCCTGGCCGATATAAAGGTGGCAGAAGCCGCCGATCAGGCCGAGGCCGTAAAGCTGGCCGGCACGCTCTTCGAAGCGGCGGATCAGAAGCATCTGCTCGTAGAAGTGAAGCATCTGCTCGTCGGACGCGGCGAAGCGTTTCTGCTTCTCCAGCTCCTGCTGCAGGCTGCGGAGCGCGAAATCTTCCGTTTCGGAATTCGCTTGCGCCGCGGGAGCGGACGTTTTTGCTTTACGGGGGGCCTTGGCCAAGGTGCTGTTCCCTCTCATCATCGTTCGAGGCGCCTATCTGGCGCTTGTCCGCGTATAGGCACAGCCGCATGGAGGGCGCAACGGCGCGAACGCGCTTTGCATACGAAAACGTTACGGAACCGCCGCGCTTCGACCGCGCGACTACGGTTCAAGCGTCCGGGATCTAGCGGCGGGGCTCTTCCAGCTTGATCATCACTTCGTCCGGATGGACGACATTGAGCTGGCTGCGCAGCAATTCGCCAACCATGTCCGGATCGGCACTTTCGGGGTCGAGCAGTTCGACCTTGTTGCGCAGCATGTCCCGCTCTGCCGTCAATTCGGCAAGCTGGGTTTCGCGCTGGTCCAGCAGACGCAGATTTTCGCTCCACGCGAGCAGCCCGGAAGGACCGGCGATGGCAAAACCGCCCATCAACAGCAAAGCCAGAAGCGCAAAGGACTGCACCCCGCTTTGGCGAGTCCACCCAAAGAGTCCGCGTTTGCGTTTCACGATGACGACAGAATCACGTTTACCATCTCCACGCAAGCCTCTTGTGCATTGAAACGGCTGCGGAACTTGCTGGCGGGACAGTCCGTTGCATCCTTGACACGCCCATACCGCTCCGGTATTTAGTTTCTATTGAAACTAATAGCAGACAGAGGATCCCCAATGCCCGATCTCTTCGAAAACCCCATCGGCCTCGACGGCTTCGAATTCGTCGAATTCTGCGCCCCGGAAAAGGGCGTGGTGGAACCGGTCTTCGAAGCGATGGGGTTCAGCCATATTGCCGATCACCGTTCGAAGGACGTGCAATTGTGGCGCCAGGGCCGGATCAACCTGATCCTCAATTACGAACCGAAGAGCGCGGCGTGGTTCTTCGCGCGTGAACATGGCCCTTCCGCCTGCGGCATGGGCTTCCGCGTCAAGAATGCGGCCGAGGCCTATGACGAGCTGCTGGCGCGCGGCGCGGAGCCTGTGTCGGTCGAGACCGGGCCGATGGAACTGCGCATCCCCGCGATCCGAGGGATCGGCGGCGCGATCGTCTATCTGATCGACCGTTATGAGAACGAAGAGGGCAACGGGCTCTCGATCTATGATATCGACTTCGAATATCGCGACGGGGTGGACCGCCATCCCGAAGGTGCTGGCTTCGACGTGATCGATCACCTGACGCACAATGTCTATAACGGGCGTATGAAATACTGGGCGGATTACTACGAGACCCTGTTCAATTTCCGCGAGATCCGCTTCTTCGACATCAAGGGCGAATATACCGGCCTGACCTCCAAGGCGCTGACTGCACCGGACGGCAAGATCCGCATTCCGCTCAACGAAGAGGGCGAAGGCGGCAAGGGCCAGATCGAAGAGTTCCTGAAGGAATTCAACGGCGAAGGCATTCAGCACATCGCGCTGATCTGCGACGATCTCGTGAAGGCCTGGGACAGGCTGAAGGAATTCGGCGTACCCTTCATGACCGCTCCGCCCGAAACCTATTACGAGATGCTGCCCGAACGCCTCCCCGACCATGGCGAGCCGGTGGAGGAATTGAAGGCGCGCGGCATTCTGCTCGACGGGACGACCGAGGGCGGCCAACCGCGCCTGCTTCTCCAGATTTTCGCCGAAGCGCAGGTCGGCCCGGTGTTCTTCGAATTCATCCAGCGCAAGGGCGACGAAGGCTTCGGTGAGGGCAATTTTAAAGCCCTGTTCGAAAGCATGGAGCGCGACCAGATCAAGCGCGGCACGCTCAGCGTCGAAGAAGCCAAGACCGTCGAGACGGAGCCTGCGGAATGACCGATCAGGCCCCCCAATCCGGTAAGCATGCCTTCTCGCTCGGCGGCGTCCATCACGTGGCCTATCGCTGCAAGGACGCCAAAGAGACCGTGGAATGGTACGGGAAAGTCCTTGGAATGGACTATACCACCGCGTTCGCGGAGGACCACGTACCGTCCACCGGCGAATATGATCCCTACATGCACGTCTTCCTCGACGCGGGGAACGGCAACATTCTCGCCTTCTTCGAACTGCCCAACCAGAAGGACATGGGCCGCGACGAGAACACGCCGCAATGGGTCCAGCACCTGGCTTTCAAAGTCGATAGCGAGGAAGATCTGCTGGCCGCAAAGGAGCATGCCGAAAGCCTCGGCATCGATGTGCTCGGCCCCACACATCACGGCATCTTCAAGTCGATCTATTTCTTCGATCCGAACGGCCACCGCGTCGAGCTGGCGACCGACATCGGTACGGACGAGCAATATGCCGAGCTGAAGCGCGTCGCCCCCGTCATGCTCGAAGAGTGGAGCGAGACCAAGACCGCTCCCAAGCATGCCGATTGGCTGCACGAGATCGCCCGCAAGGAGAACGCGTCCAAGTCGAACTGAGCTTCCTGACGCTTCCCTTTTCGTTTTCGGAACCGAGGCGGGCTTCGACCCGTTATCGGCCCTAAACGAGGGAAAATTCATGCAGGCCAGCCAGACGGCGTCCCAAACGGTGGACGCAACAGCGAATTCCGCGACCAATACGAGCGTCGACACAGTCGCCACCTTGCAGGACCAGCTGGTCGGCATGGGCGAAGGCTTCGTGCGCGCCCTTCCGGGGATCGCGATCGCGCTCGTCGTCCTGCTCGTCACCTGGATCGTGGCGCGCTTCGCGGCACGGATCGCCGATCTGCTGATCGGCAAGACCGACGTTCGCCCCAGCCTCAAGAACCTGATCGATACGCTTGTCAGGCTGGTGATCTGGATCATCGGCATCATGATCGCCGCAATCGTGGTCATGCCCGGCCTGACACCGGCCAGCCTGTTCGCCGGCCTCGGCATCGGGGCAGTGGCGATCGGTTTCGCCTTTCAGGATATCTTCGAGAATTTCATGGCCGGCGTGCTGATCATGCTGCGCGAAAAGATGCGGATCGGCGATATCATCGAATGCGACGGCATCGTGGGCAAGGTGGAGCATATCACGCTTCGCGAAACGCATGTGCGCAAGCTCTCCGGGGAGGTGACGCTGGTCCCCAATTCGATGCTGTTCAAGAACCCGGTCGAAATCCTCACGGACGAAGTGAAGCGGCGGCATGAAGTCGTCGTCGGCGTGAGTTACGATACAAATCTCGATCACGCCGCCGATGTGATCCGCCGCGCGGTCCAGAGCGTCGCTGAGGTCGAGAAGGACAAGACGCTCGACATTTTCGCGCAGGAATTCAATTCCAGCTCGGTCGATTTCCTCGTCCGTTGGTGGTCCGGTTCCACCCCGCGTGCAGGCTGGGAAAGCAAGGACAAGGTCGTGCGCGCGATCAAGGCCGCACTGGACGATGCGGGTATCGAAATCCCGTTCCCCTACGTCACTCACACGTTCAAGGAAAAGGTGCCGCTGGGTAAGAATCCCGGCGAAGAGGTCTGATCGTTCGGTTTTCAAATGCGCAGTCAGATGCGCTTTTGACCGGGAAATGGTGCGCCTGGCATGACAAAGGTGGGCACTCAGATTGCTGGGAAATTTTCGTCGAACTGACCGGCTGAAGTCTGCTTTGTGACCCTGTTCCAGTGAAAAACACCCGCTTATGGTCGGCACGAAGTGCTGATTCAGTCTTCGTTGGTAAGCGAAGATCAGGGCGATGATGGGCGAACAGCGGTGATTCAGGGGGCGCTGTCCTACAGCTTCCGCATTGAGGATAATGTTCCGCCGGACACCCGTTGTCCGCAATCGACTGGTTCGTCGTTCTCACCGGCATCCGCGAGAATCTGAAGCCATTTTATAGCGCAACCGGTCGTCCCTCAATCGATTACGAGCTGATGATTCGGATGCTGATCGTCGGCTACTGCATGGGCATGCGGTCGGAGCGGCGGCTGTGCGAAGAGGCGCATCTCACTCTCGCCTATCGCTAGTTCTGCCGCCGCGATCTGGATGGCGCGGTGCCCGATCACTCGACTTTCACCAGTAAAACGCCACAGGTGTTTCCACGACAGCGGTCCGTTGCGCAAGCTTCTCGAGACGAAAGGGGAGCGCTCCATGGCCGAAGGGCTGGTAGTTACCCACGGTTTGGTCGTCGAGGCCAGCGTGATCAGAGCCGATGTGCAACACCAGCGCTCGGTGTTGGGCCAGGACGGGTTGCCTCGCGTGGACCATACGGAGGCGAAGACGGAACTCCCTATCCGCCGCGGCTCATTACCTTCGTAAGCTGGTTAAGGCGCGACCGATGCCGGCCGTTCCACCCGCCTGAGCGTTATTGCAACGTTGCTCGCTCAGTGTCAGCCGCGAGCCAAACCGACCTTCGGCAGCGACTTCTTCAACAGAACATACCCCATTGCAACCACTCAATAGGTCGGTTGAGCGCCTAAAAGCTGCCGTGCGGTCTTGCACTGTGGGATGGCTGCTACGTCGTAGTGATAGAACCCTCGCCCGCCGCGAGAAATTCTTCGGAGCAACCTCGGAATTCGGACCCTGTCCTATTCAATGTGCGGTTAGTCTCCTATCACTCCCTCCATTCCGAGCTCATTAATTGCGGTGATTCTTATGTCCCTTTTCCGACAAGAGGTTATCGAAGGCCGCAAGGACAGGCTGCATGGCGAGGTCGTCATCTCGCAGTCCACTTCGAACCGTGTCCTTTCCATCGTGCTCTTCGTGACGATCGCCATCGCCGCCGTTTGGCTGACGACCGGAACCTACGCGCGTATCGAGACCGTTCCCGGCATACTCGTGACGGACGTAGCCAGCGCCAGGGTGGTCTCGCAGCAGAGCGGTACGGTTGCCGAGCTGGCCGTCGCCGAAGGACTCCGGGTCGAGAAAGGAGATCCGCTCCTGGTGGTCAACCTCGAACGGCAGGCCGCCACCGGCGGCGCGGTCGCCGAACGGGGGCTGGGAGCCATCGACGCCAGACGCCAGCTATCCGAAGCGCAGGTCCTTCTCGCGCGGCAGAGGGCGGAAGCGGAGCGGAGCCGACTGGCGTCCGTCGTCGCCTCGGCCGAACAGCAGGCGGCCAGTCTGCGGAACCAGATCGCGCTTCAGGAGAGGACGGTCGCGTCGAACGAGGAGATGTTCGAGCAGAGCGTCGAGGTCGTGAACCGCGGCTTCATGACAAAAGTCGAGTTCGAGCGGCGAAGGCAGGCGATCCTAGGCTCCCAGCAGCAACTCGCGGCCCTACGCGAGCGTCTGGCCCTGAGCGAAGGCGAAGCCGGACAGGCGCGCGCTCAGATGGCCAGCGTGTCAATCGATGCGGAGCAGGGGGTTTCGCAGATCCGGGATGGCCTCCAGGCCCTCTCCGCCGAAGAAGCACGCCTCGAAGGCGAGCAGAGCTTCGTGATCACGGCGCCGATCGCCGGCAGGGTCACGGCCTTCGACACCGGACTCGGTCGCCCGGCGCTGGCCGGACGGGCCCTGATGGTCATAGTGCCGGACGAAGCGCAGCTCTCGGCGGAGCTCTTTGCCCCTAGCCGGGCCATCGGGTTCGTCGAACCCGGCAAGGAGACGCGACTTCTATACGACGCATTTCCCTACCAGCGCTTCGGCAGCTTCGGGGGCAAGGTGTCCTCGGTCTCCCGCACCGCGATCGATCCGCGCGAGACCGAGATACCGTTCCAGTTCGAGGAACCCATCTACCGCGTGCGCGTCAAACTCGACCAGCAGGATATCGCAGCATACGGCGAGAGGGTGGCCCTGCAGCCTGGCATGACTCTTCAGGCGAACGTCATACTGGAGCGCCAGAGCTTCCTCGCATGGCTGCTCCAACCGTTGAACGCCGTCCTCAGGCGCAACGGATGAGCGGTCCGTCGGAGCTGCTGCAGGTTAGCGGCCGCAAGCATACGCCCTACATCCCGCAAGGAGAGTCGAGCGAGTGTGCGCTCGCGTGTCTCGCCATGGTGGCCGGATACCATGGATACCAGACGGACCTCATCGCTCTGCGTCAGCGCTACGGGATGTCCCTCAAGGGCGCCGATCTGAAGCAGGTCATGCAAGTGGCCGAAGACATGGGCTTCAACGCCAGGCCGCTGCGAGGCGAGCTGGAGGACCTACCGCATCTCTCGCTTCCCGCGATCCTGCATTGGAACCTGAACCATTTCGTCGTGCTGACGAAGATCAGTTCAGGACTTCGCGGGAATCGCTACCACATCAACGATCCCGCCAAAGGCGAAGTCGTGCTGAAGAGGGAGGACGTCTCGCGCCATTGGACCGGCGTCGCGCTCGACCTACTCAAGTCCGAATCCTTCAAGCCGAAGATCGAACGCCAGCAGCTCGGCATCACGCAGCTCTGGTCGTCCATGACCGGTTTCTGGTCCACGATCCGCAACGTCGTCCTGCTGTCCCTCGTCCTCCAGCTAGTAGTCCTCGCGACCCCGTTCTTTCTCCAGATATCCATCGATACGGTATTCCCGGCCTTCGATCGCGATCTGCTCCTGGTCCTCGCGTTAGGGTTCGGCGGACTGTCGGTCGTGAACTTCCTGACGAGCTGGCTGCGCTCGCTGATCCTCGTGACGCTCAGCAACTCGCTTTCCTATCAGGTGATCATCAACCTGTTCCGTCACCTCGTGAGGCTGCCGCTGGACTACTTCGAGAAGCGGCACGTCGGCGATATCATATCGCGCTTCGGTTCGACCCAGCCGATCAGCCAGCTTCTCAGCCAGGGGATGATCGCAGCCTTCATCGACGGCCTCATGGCCCTTCTCACGCTCGCACTCATGTTCATCTATTCGGGACTTCTCGCCGGGATAGCGGTCGCGGCCCTGACAATCTTCATCGTTATTAGGGTGGCCTTCCTGCAGGCCCTGAGACTGCGGAACCTCGACGTCATCACGACCGCGGCCAAGGAGAACAGCAACTTCATAGAATCCGTGCGCGGAATCGCGGCGATCAAGGCGTTCGGGCAGGAGGGCAACCGTCAGCGCCTCTGGCAGAAGACCAAGGCCGACGCAGTCAATGCCCAGATCAAGCTCGGTCGCCTGAGTGCCGGTTTCGATGCGCTCGGCCAGTTCGTCATCGCTATAGAACGCGTGATCTTCGTCTATCTGGCGATTACGTTGGCCTTCGATTCCCTGCTGACCATCGGCATGATCTTCGCGTTCCAGGCCTACAAGCAGCAGTTCCTCGACGCTGGCATGCGTTTGACGGAACAGGCCATCAACTTCCAGATCGTCAAGGTGCACCTCACCCGGATCGCGGACATCGCCTTGTCGAGGACCGAGGATTCCGAAATCGAGAAGAGCCGCGAGGAACCGGACTTCTCCAAACCGCTGATCGTCGAACGCCTGTCCTTCCGATACGGACAGAACGAGCCATGGACGCTCAAGAACGTCGACCTGACCATCGAACCCGGCGAGTTCGTCGCGGTCACGGGGCCTTCGGGCGGCGGCAAGACGACTCTCGTCAAGGTCATCATGGGCCTTTTCGAACCATCGGCGGGGACGGTGAGGCTCGGTGATCGCCCCATCTCGTCGCTGCAGAAGTCACGCTACCGCAGGGGGATCGGCCTAGTGGCCCAGGGAGACATGCTCTACGCGGGGTCTTTGGCGGAGAACATCGCCTTCTTCGACCCTCAGATCGACATGGACCGCGTCCGCGAGGTGGCGACGCAGGCGCGGATCGCCAGTGAGATCGAAGGCATGCCGATGGGCTACGAGTCCCTCGTGGGTGACATGGGATCGATCCTGTCGCAGGGACAGCTTCAGCGCGTCCTCCTCGCAAGAGCGCTCTATCCGCGTCCCAAGGTGCTCATCCTGGACGAGGGAACGGCAAATCTGGACGACATGAACGAAACGGAGATCCTGAAGACCATCAGCGAATTGAAGATCACCCGTATCGCCATCGCACACCGGCCGGCGACGATCCGGATGGCCGACCGTATCGTCACGGTCAACGACGGTTTCGTCAAACCCGTTAACCCGCCGGTGCCCTTCAACGTGCGTAGCAGCGGGAGCATTCAGGCGTCGAAAATGAGCTAGGCTTCCCGTGTTTATGCGCAGCTCGAACTGATTAAGGAGAAGCCTAAAACCCCAAAACATGCATAATGCAGGCAACAGATCGGGATGACAGTTCTTGCTCTCTGGGTCTTAAAGTTACGTGATGAACCGATTGAACAGCGTATACATTGAATTAACATTGCTTGCGCTCGCCGCAGTGTCGGTAAGGACCGCGCCGTACGGCACACCGGCCTTGAGGTGCCGTCCCATACGCCACGATACTGATCACAAGGCGAAGTTCCAAAGCGCTCAATGCCTGAGGGCCTGCCGCTCACGCCAGTCAGAAATCCCCCGGTCTCGTTCGCTTGTCTTCCGGGCTCGGAGAAGACATGATGATAAACTGAAGGAACACTTAGCTGTTTTTATCGCGACGAGGCTCTTGCAGTGGGCGACCTGGCAGCAGTAGCACTGTCGGCATGGAGGTGTCGGCTCCGGTGCTCGCCCTTCCGACCCGGTGTTGGAACCTCGACTTGGTTCGTGACCAGATCGTATCACGGGAGGCGGATCCCCACGTTCATTCGGAAGAGACAGCACCCATCGCTTGCCTACGCAAACCGGGACCCTCGCCCCTATCTGTATCAGCAAAGGCCCCTTCGCCACTCCCTTGGGCTTCGTTAAGCAGTCCCTTGCTTCAACAATGCTCATGCGCAACAAACCGGTTCGGCTCTAATCCTTGCTAGCAAAGCTAAAGGTCACTTCAGGCATGCTTCAGCTCCCGGAAAGAAAACGCGAAACTAGGAAATAGGACATACCTCGAGAATGTTTTTCGATCATCCAAATCGCGTAATATTCATTCACAACCCAAAGACTGGAGGCCGTTCGATTGCAAAGCTTTTTGATTTTGACGACTCAGAACCGTTTAGGTTCGCACATATATCACCTGTTGTAATACGTAAGAAATTTTTTCAAAGCGATTGGAACAATTTCTTTTCATTTTGTTTTGTTCGAAATCCTTGGCGGCGATATGTATCTTTATATAATTTCCAGCGCAGTGCGACCTATGCTGCGATGATGAACAATAATTTTTCATCGACCATTGCGAGACATTTCCTTCTAAATGAGTGGATCGAATACAATACCTTGTCTCCGCAGAAGGCCAACTGGTTCGGCGTAGATCAAAAGTTATGGTGGTCCGGTGTTACGAAGGCTTTTCGATTTGAAGAAATCGATAGAGCTCACTCTGAGCTTGCACATAAATTTAATCTCTCAAATTTTTTGCCACATGAAAATGCTTCACCACTATCGGAATCTCCCGATGTCGATAGGTTAAGCGATCGTTCTAAAGACATAATTGCTGAGTTGGATCGGGAGACTATCGACGAGTTCGGCTATGTTCCAGAATGACTCAGGAATTTTGAAGCTGAAACGACTTCAGATGCCGAGGACTAGCTTACGAGATGGGAGCAACATTGATCCAGCCGAACTCCTGTTCGAAGATATAGGCAAGATTGACAAAAAAAATTGGCCCGTCGGATTTGAATTGGAAATGTACGAGAGTCAGCGATCCTCGCTCTGCATGGAAAAACAGTTAGACGATTGCCTAAGGTCTTTAGGCGTTGATTATAGTGAGCGAAGATACGCTAAATTCAAACAGAGGCCATCTAGTGAGCTATCTGCTTATTATATTTGGAACGAAACTGAGAATGGCCGCGTAGACGTAGACGCAATAAGGCAAGTAAATCGCATAGTTGGAGGCAGTAATGCGCTTCGAAAAGGTTGGCTTACTACCACGAGATTTAAATCTGGCCATGTAACTCAATTCGATTGCGCCAGTGACCCGTTTACATTCTTGGAATCTTGGGTAAGCGAGTTTAACGCACCGGTTGCTTCTAGCCTTATCATGACCAAAGCTATTTGGCTGTTTCTAGATTTACTCGTTGCACATCCTTTCTTGGATGGCAATGGGCGCACTGCACGAATAATGCTACAAGCGTATCTGTACGCAAATGGCATTCTTGCGGGGCCAATTCTCCCGTTAGGGCCATTCCTTCAAATCAACCAGCGCTCCTTCCTTAATGCAGCCTTGTCTTGGGAGCTATTCGATCGACCATCAGCCTTTTTTGGATTTATGGATCAGGCGATAAGATCCACCGCGATTGTATCGGCAAAGCTTCTCTCGAGATATGAAGCATAGCTTCACTCTATTTAATAATATTTGTTTCAAACAGCATTCTCTATTATCGTCTTTTCTGAGGATGACGTGACCCCCAGCTTTCCCCCAGCTGGGATTAGAGCCGGGCGGTTGTTTTGCGCATAAGCGCGGTTGAAGCAATGGGCTGCGTAGCGGAGCCCGTAGGGCGTAGCGAAGCGGCCCATTGCTTATCCAGTTTGGCGGCGAACGCCGCCGGTGTTGTGTAGCCAAGGGATGAGTGCGGTCGCTCCCGGTTGTAGTCATCCACCCAGGCAGCGATCTCGACACGGGCATGAGCCATGCTCATGAACAGCGTCTCGTTGAGCAGTTCATCCCGCATCCGGCCATTGAAGCTCTCGACATAGCCATTCTGCATCGGCCTTCCCGGTGCGATGTAATGCCACTCGACGCCGATTTCGCCGCACCATGCCAGCACGGCATTGCTGGTGAGTTCCGTCCCATTGTCGCTGACGATCATGCCGGGCTTGCCACGCCGGGCGATCAGCTCGGTCAGCTCACGAACGACACGGCGCCCCCAAAATCGACGTGTCCGGCACCGCTGCCAGGCACTCCCTGGTCACGTCATCGACCACGTTGAGGACCCGGAACCGCCTGCCGGACGCCATCTGGTCGTGAACGAAGTCCAGGCTCCAGCGCTGGTTCGGCAAGGCGAGCACCGGAGCAGGTGCCGTCGTGCCGATAGCACGCCTGCGGCTTCGTCGTCGCCTCACTGCCAAGCCTTCCTCCTTGTAGAGCCCCTGTGTCTTCTTCCGGTTGATCATCACGCCCTCCCGACGCAGCAGGATATGCAATCGACGATAGCCGAACCGCCGACGCTGGTTGGCCAGCCCGCGCAGCTTCTCACGCAGATCGGCATCATCATCCCGCGTGGAACGGTAACGCACGCTCTTGCGATCGGCATCGATGACACGGCACGCCCGCCGCTCGCTCATTCCGTGGCAGGCCTGGAGATGAGCGACAGCTTCCCGCTGCGCGGCGGGCGTCAGAACTTTTTTGCCAGAAGATTTTTCAGCGCGGCCTGGTCGAGCATGGCATCGGCCAGCAACCGCTTGAGCTTCGCGTTCTCGCTCTCGAGCTCCTTCAACCGGCGGGCCTCTGACACCTCCAGCCTGCCATACTTCGACTTCCAGTTATAGATCGTCGCTTCGGACACCCCATGCCGCCGGGCCAGGTCGGCTGTCTTCGCTCCCGCTTCGGCCTCCTTCAGCACGCCAATGATCTGCTCTTCGGTAAACCTCGTTCTCTTCATCTCGTCCGTCCTTCTGTCAGGGCCGGACTCTAATCCAACTTGGAGGAAAATCAGGGGGTCACGTCAAGTTTATGGCGGTGATAAGCCTAGCTGATTGACGAAATAATGCTTGACTCCAAACGACGGGTCTTGCTGTCTACAAATACCGGGTGTAGCGAAAGTTCCGCGCCTTGTTAGATGACGTCTGATGCTATCAATTTCAGAGCGCATCTAAGTTTCAAGCTGACCTTGAACCGTGTTAATAATTAGTATTTCAGGTAGGGGGAAAAACGATGGCAAGCAGTTTTCGCGCGCTAACCGAAGAAGAACTGGGCTTCGTAGGGGGTGGCAATACGATCACCGTTCGAGGATGGAGGCCAAGCCGTTCAGAATATGATTCTTGGTTTGAGGGAGGTGGATCGGAAACCGGCGACCCGCGTACTGAGGCTGGTAATAGTGGTGATGGCGACCCGCCCCCGCCCGTCGAAGAAATGCTTTGTGATAATGAAACTGCGCCGGAAAGTGATCCAAGCGTCGATCCCACTCAGAAGCAAGCCTTCGAAGAATATCTTGCTGAGTTAGCGGAACAGCTAAACACCATAGATCCAGATTCAGTGTTTTCGGGCCAAGTTAATATTGCGGGTGAAATATTCGACATTGAGTTCAGTGCTGGTGAATTTTTGGCGATTCTTAAGGGATACGAATTCGTTTTTGCAAACAGCATGACAAGCGCTTCGGGGTTGGGTGGTAGCTTTGATGATTTTGCGGTCGTCGATCCAGCGCTCCTTACTTTGATTAACTCACCCACAATTCAGGGGCAGGTCCTCAATACTGATATCGCCGACTGGCTGGTGGTCCACGAAGTCGGTCATCAACTACGGGCGGTTGAGGCTTTAACAAACGGGTTATTTCAACAATGGTATAGCGCAAATTCCGCTGATTTGACCGGTTTGAGTCAGGAGCAAATAACAGAAATATGGCGTACTACTGATGCATTTGCTGATTTAGAAAGTATGAATAACTCTGTCGGTAGGGCTATTTTGGGCGAGTCCGGAAGTTCGAGTTTCTGGGGAAGCCCTGGTAAGGGTTACAGTACTTCTTTGACCCTTACTGTGTCGATCCAGCCAGGGGCGGGTGAAGCCGGTGAGCAACAAGCTAACGAGTGCGGTGGCGGCGAGGGGGGAGCTTCTCCGACCGGTGGGACAGCCACAGGAGGCACTAGTTCCGGCGGAACCACTGGTTCTGGTGGGGGCGGTACCTCGGGGGGATATTCCGGCGGTGGTGGGAATGTTAATCAGAACATCGAGTTGTATTGATTGCGCATTGGGCATCGCCGTATTGCGGTGCCATCGTCCCAATTGAAACAGGGACGGAGGAGTGAAATATGAGAAATTCCATACCAACCGCGATACGAAATCTACTGTTAGGGTTAATAGTCTTCACATGTGCTCCGGCAGAAAGTCGCGAACTCTCTTCGGACCAATACACTGTAATCCCAGCATTTCAGATCGACCTAGAGCGAAATAGGATTTTTTCACCTATCGCCGATCGAGTTGTAGCCCGCCCGTTGACTGATTGTTCGAATAAGAGCATTTTTTGTTTGGACAGCTCCGAACTTAAGATGGTCTGGAAGAGGCAATGCGGTTTGCAAGGTCAAGTTGGTGATTTTGTTGCCGCAAATGAGATTGCTGGAAGAGTTGTTGGTTTTTACGATCGGCTAATCCATCACTCGGGTTTAACCCAACGAGAATTTATTTTTATGGTCGAAGGGCAGGGTCAATTTGCTTATATAGTAAATTCGAGAGCTGAGGTCCGCAGTTTTCTTATCGATAATTCAAAGGAAGGGCGTCTGACGTCTTACTTCGGCAATCATAAAGTATTTGAGCTAAGCGAGCTTGAGTCTCCGGAGCTAGAGGGAGTGCTTTTTTCCGATATTTTTTCTAGATCTAACCTTGGCGGATGCTCCTGAGCGAGGGATAATAAAAACACACCGATCGGATTTGGGGCATCTCGTCCGTCCTTTCTTCAAGGCCAGCCTCTAATCGAGACTGCCGGGAAATCAGGAGGTCACGTCACATCAGCCGCCAATTGCTCTGAGATCTGGATGCACAATTGGGCAAGCGGCGCAGCCATTCGGGTTTCATCGCCGGTTCGGCGCAGGAACCAGTAGGCGAGCTGGTATAAGGCCGATGGAACATCGATGCTGATACGGCCCTGCACCCGCAACCACGCCAACGTCACCATGGCGGTGAGCACGACGTCGCAGCTGACATGGCGGCGCATCTCGATCCAGTCTTGCCCGGTCTGCGGAAACTCGACCTCGGTCTTGCCGATGAACAGGTCGCGCGGTAGCCCCATTCGCAAGCCTATTTCAGACAGATGGGCCCAGTCCCGCCCCTGTCCCTTGAGCTCAAGCGCGAGGTCCATGTGCGGTCGCATCTCCCCATGACGGACGCGCTGATTGCCGCGTAACTGGTTTGGAAGAAGCAGACCGTATTGCATCGCGGCCAGCGTCAGCAGGGGGAGTTCCGCTGCGAGCCCGCCATAGGTGACCACCCGATGGTCCGGACGGAACCGGATGTGATCGAACAGGCCCTCGACGATCGCTTGCTCGTCGCCGTGCTCACGCTCGGTCCAGGCGGACAGCCCCTCGATCACCAAAGTGCGTTCATCACCGATGATGATGTCGAGCGCGGCGGCGGCGAAAATGCGCTTGCAGGCTTGGTTATGGCGTTTACGGCCTTGGCGCTCAAGCTTCGCCACGCCTTTGGGATCGATCGCGCGGTAATCCTCGTGGAGATATTCGTCCCATGCGGATTCGGTATCGATGAACGTCAGTTTCAGCATTGTATTTTCCCTCTTCAGGTTGGTCCCGCCAACCCGCTCCCCTTCCTGTGATCAGAATCCGACGGACCGCGCTCGCTCGATGGCGCGCCACGCTTCCCACGCCGTGCTCAGCGAGGTTCGCTCGTGCGGGGGAAATTGCGACCAGAGGAAGGCCAGCCACAAGCACTGCGCCTCGTCCGGTGCTCTGTGCGACCGTGAGAGGATGTTGGAACCGGGCCCCGCCCGCTCGATCCGATACGCTGCGGCGATCTCCTCCATCGCAAGGTTCGCGCATTCGAGCGGCAGGAAGTCGAGATCCCGACGTTCGCGTTGGAGTAATTGCAGGTCGGCCGGTGGGAGCGGTCCACCTGCGGCGAACGCGTGGCGGAAGTAGTGCTGCGGTGTACGCGAGGCGTGTGCGATCACGGTTGCGCCGAACGGAAGGCGTTCAGCGATACCGGAAAGGATTTCCGCACGGGTCGCTCTCCCGTCGAAGGCGCGATGATCGAGGGCGAACCTCGCCCCCGCTCGTCTGCTGCGAGTGACGGTGAAGATCGCGGTCGAACGGATAGCCGAGCGGCTAGCGAATTCGCTTCGGTCGCGGATGATCGCGAGAGAGCACAGGATTTGCGGATGCCGCCGTAAGATATCGGCCATGGAAATGGTCCCTTGCTGCAAAACGGAAAAGGGCAGCGCTCCTGGTGAAGCGCCGCCCCGTTGAGTCCGGTAGTTGGAAACTGTCAGGCTGCCGCAGTGCCTACCGGGACTGCGGTGCCGTCCGCCTGGAACGCGAAGGTGTCCGCTTTCCACGCCCCCGTCTCGAGAACTGGAGCAAGGGCTTCCGCCGCGGCCGCGATCCGACGCTCCGCTTGTGCGAGTGTCCCGGATCGCTTCGTTGCCTTGGCGACCTTCATTTCTCTGAGGATGCCACGCTCATCGATGGCGAACTGACGGCTGCGATCCATGGTGACGAGGACGAGGGCCTTTTCGGCGCCGATAGAGACCGGCTCAACCCGCACCATCCCGATGGAATCCAGCATTCGGAACACCAAGAAATACCAGGCGGGCTTGGTGTCCGAATCCGTATTGTAGACCGCGAAGACCGCATCCTGGCGATCGTCGGATGCCTTGCGGGCAATCCCTTCCATCACCGGCAGGCTAGCGGTCACTACGCCGCCGAAGGTGACCGCCGACGTGCCCGTCGCGATTGCGGGTAATCCGAGTTCGAGACGGAGGGCGAGCGCGTTCGCCCGGTGGACTTCGAGCCCACCAGCTTGGGAATTGTTCATCAATCTGTTCCTTATTTCAGTGTGACGGCGTGTTCGCCGGAGCCTTTTCCCTCAACCGGATGGCCCACCATCAGCGCCGCCAGTGCGCCACTTCCACTTCCCGTTTCACCGGTTCCCACGTCCATTCGGCGCGGTAGCGGTCGATCCAGTCGACCGGGACGATGGTCGGATCGCGACCGACCAGTTCGCGGTACCAAGCGCTCTCGGCGTCATGGTCCGGCTCGCGCACGAGCTTGTGATAGACACCGTGATACGATCGGCGATAGCCGCGCCGATACGCGTCCTTTTGCAGGCGATGCGGCAGATCGCTTGCTTCGAAGCGCCAGCTGGCGGCCTTCGCACCTTCGAGGGCGTGGGCCATGACGGTGCGTCCGTCCTCGCACACATGCGCGAGGAGATTGACGAGGCTGGCGACATCGTCGCCAGCGCGGTGCGCGACGGGATTGAACAGGCCAGCCTGCATCAGCAGATACCCCTGCGCGCGACCATCGAAGCCGAGGCCGTGCCAGTCGACATCCGCCATCGCGCAGATCCACGGCATAGAGCCGACCTCCGGCACGAGTTCCTCAAGGTGGCGCCGATCGAACGCGACGTTGAAGGCAAGGCAAGCATTCGCCTCGGCAAGGTGATCGGCGATTTGCTGCGGCACGAACCGCTTGCCTTCGACCATTTCGGTGGTGATCCCCGTGATCCCGCTGATCTCAGGTTCGATCGGTCGGCATGACTGCTGCATGCCGCTCCGCAAGCTCTCGACCGCAATCACCCGGCCTTTTTCGTCAATGACGATAAGGGCGACGGCGATCTCGATCAGCTCGTCATATTGCGGATCGAACCCGGTGGTTTCGGTATCGAGCACGGCGATCTTCATAAAAGGCGGCCCCGCATCGGTGGGGGCTCGCCATTCGCAAAGCGGCGTGATGCGGCGCAGGATCCGCACGTCCTCGTCGGCCTGCGTAGGCCCGCAGGGGCTTTTCGATATCATGATATTCTCCTCGGTGGCTGTGACACGAGGGTCTCGCGGCGAAGCCTTTTCCTTCACCCCTTCACCCTCTGCTGCACCGTCAGCCTCGAGAATTCAGAAGACCTCCTGGGAGGCCGAACCTTTTCCACCTGCGGTGGCATGGGTGCGCAAATAGCGGGCAAGCGACCAGAAGGATCGCGTTCAGACGATACCTTGCGAGCGGGCCCGCGCCTGGTGTGCCGCCAAGTTCGCACGATGCCGATCGGCGCCCTCCTGCAGCGCTCGCCAGTCGTCGGCATCGAGTTCGAGGGGCCATTTCCCAACTTGACTTGCGGCCTTGGCCGCGAGGGCGAACTGCGAGCCATCGGCCTTGTCCCGTGCGCTTTTCCAGCGCCGCAGATCGCGTTTGCTGCGGCGCTCGCCCTCTTCGGTCACCCAGCGCAACAGAGTAGGCCACATACCCGTGGTGGCCCAGCGGCGGGCCCCCTCCCGCTCTTTCTCAGGCAGCGCGTCGATGATGGCGGCATTGCCTCTGACGAGCATCTTAGCGGTCACGACCTCGCGCAGGATCGGATGGATATGCCGCATGAACGCAGCCTGGCGCTGCTCCATCCGGACGAGTTCGGCTTGCACCGCAGGATCGCTCAAGCCCCGCAACTTCAGGCGGTTGCCTGACCAGTAGATCGGCTGCGGCAGGACCAGTCCCTGTTCGGTGCTGCCGACATGAATTGCCTTGTCCTTGACCCGGGCGACAAAGGCGCGAGCGGTCTCGATTTCGCTTGCAAGTGTGTCGTTCGCATCGCTCGCGGGAGGCAGATCGCGTGCCGCAGGATCCACCTTGTTTCTGCCCGCGGATTGCGGGACCTGCGCCTCCTGCCCGCGCTTGGCCGAGATTTCTCGCGCGATCCGTTCGAGCCGCTCGACAAAATCACGCATCGTGTCGACCAGTTCGGAATCGGTCCGCGCTTCACCTGGAGGGTCGACCGATGTGAGGCCGAAGGGAAAGCCCGGCTTCGCGGTTTGGACAGGCACGGACACCGGGGACACCGATTTGATCGCCGGCCATTCCCGCGGCAGCGAAACGGCGCGGATGACCGGCATTTTCCTCGCCTGCGGGAGCTCGACGGGGCTAAGATCAGGGCTCGGATGGGAGCCAGGCGCCTGGACCGGCTGCAGTCGCACACGTGGATCAGAGTAAGGTTTGACCGGTCGGACATGACGCAATCCCGGTAAGGATTGGGCAGTCGCGGAAACCGGAGCGACAGGGCGAATGGACGGCCAATTCTTGATTCTGGGCGACGCTACCGGGGCTATCACGGGCGAATGGGCCCGCTGCGGCGAGACGGCGCGGATGATCGGCATTTCCCTCGCCTGCGGGAGCTCGACAGGGCGAAGATCAGGGGTCGGATGGGAGCCAGGCGCCATGACCGGCTGCAGTTGCACACCCGGATCAGAGAAAGGTTTGACCGGTCGGACATGACGCAGTCCCGGTAAGGATTGGGCAGTCACGGAGACCGGAGCGATAGGGCGGATGGACGGCCAATTCTCGACTGTGGGCGACGCTACCGGGGCTGTCACGGGCGAATAATCCTGCGGCGCTTCGATCCGACGCAGTATCGGCGGTGTCTGGATCGTTGGGCTTACTAGGGACACTTTCGAGATTCCGAGGGCGTTCACGGAAGGCGCAATCGTAGCCACCGGCCGAAGGACGATGTCTCTATCGGTCGCTCCGATTACGGGGCGTAGAGACGCTGGAGGCGACACCATAGGCGCAACTGGCTTCAGATCGGCGGTTGGGTATGAGAAGGGCGACACGGGAGCAAGCGCCGGGGGTGGCGACGACGCCGGCGCGACCGGATTGATGGATGGGAAAGTGTCAGCGCCTGATGACAGGGCAGCCTTCAAGCTCGTCTTCGGTCCTGGATCGATGTTGCCCTCGACCGACTTGAACGGGCGCGTACCCGAGCCTTCCTCAAGCCGCATCTCCACCTTCTCAAGCGGTGTCTGGGCCGCGATCTGTGTCACTTCGACCGGAGCGATAGCCGCTGTGGGCAATCGTTCTCTGGGTGCTGCGACCCCGCGCAGCGATGGACCGGGCTTATGGCTCGTCACGCCACTGACAAGGGCGGTGGATGCGCTATCGGCGTCCCCTCCGACACCAGCGAGAGGGCGCAAAGCAAGGGGCGATCTGACCGCCAGTTCCAGCTTCGCTAGTACCGCAAGCCGGCGCTTCAGGGCTCTCTTTCGGCGTTCTTCCCGCTTCGTTTCGAGAGCTCTTTCGAGCCGCAGATTGGCTTCGATCACCCCGCGGTTGGCCTCGACATCGGCTACGAATTCGCCCTCCCGCGCGGTCCGCGTCTTGCGCTTGTCGAGCTTCTTCTGGGGTTTGTGGACGAGCCCACGCTCAGCATTCGAGAGATGCGTATAGTGCCGTTGGGTTCCTGCCCGTTCGAGGGTCGCGGTCATGATCTCGGCCACCCTGCGGCGTGCATGGCGCCAATATTCGCCGCCATCGAGGTCCGC
>NZ_LWFF01000334.1 GCF_001635685.1 Erythrobacter sp. HI0063 | reverse complement strand
GCAGCGAAGGCGCGGGCGTGGCCGATATTCTGTTCGGCGCGCGCGCTGCCACCGGCAAGTTGTCCTTTAGCTGGCCCGCGGGCTGCGACGGCAAGCCGCTCAATTCGGCGGACGGCGCGCTCTTCCCCTTGGGCTACGGGCGTGCTCTCACCAATACCGCACCACTCCCCGAACTCGACGAGACCTGCGCCTTCCTTGGCGGCGGTGCGGCTGCCGAATGGTACGGCAATGGCCGTCTCGCCAACGGGATCGTCGCGACGGCAGGCGGAACCGATCTGCCGAACCTGCGCGGGACCGGCGGCGGAGTTACTGCTGTCGGACTCGACAAGGATCGCCAGGAAGATGCGCGCCGGATCGCCATGGCGGCGGGATCGGCGCTGACGCTCGAGGGCGAAGACACCGGATCGTTCCGGATTTCCTATTCGCTCGAAGCTGCGCCTTCGGGGCCGGTCAGCGCCTCCAGCGGCAGCGCCACGACCGATCTCACCACCGGCCTGACGCTGGCGGCGGGCAAGGGCTGGCGCGAAATGCTGCTGACGCCCGCCTGCCTTGCCGATGCAGGTGACTCGCTGACGATCAGCACCGAAGCGCCGCTGACCTTCTCGCTCGCCAGCGTGGAGCGGGTTGCGCTGCCCGAAGGGACTGCCTGTTCATTCTAGCCCAACCGTGCCAGATCGGCCCGCGTATCGATATCGCGGGCCGATCCGGGATCGTCGGTTTCCAAATGCACGATACCGGGAAGCCGCTTCAGAGCCGCCCGCGCACCGCGATCGCCGGACAGGCGTCTCAGGCGGTCGAACACCGTCCGAGACAGCGCAACCGGATGCGCGGGCCGATTTCTGTATTGCGGCAGGACGGCTGGCGCGCCGGTGAGGACATAGCCCAAGGCAGTGTCCGCAAGGCCGGGATCGATCAGGGGCATATCGCCCAGAGCGACTGCAACGGCGCGGCAATCGGACGGAAGCGCTGCGATCCCGCATCGCAGCGAGGCGGAAAGTCCCTCCTGCCAGTCCGGACATTCGACCGTGACGAGGCGCGGTGATGCGAGGTCGGCGAGCGCAGCGGCCACCTCATCTCCCCGCGCTCCGAGTACGACCGTCACGCACTCGACCCGGCTGGCGAGCATCGCACGGACCGCGTGGCGCACCAGCGCCTCGCCGCGAAAATCCGCCAGCAATTTCGCCCCGTCGAAGCGCGTGCCCGCGCCCGCCGCGAGAACGAGGGCGTGGCAGCCCGCCAGCGTCTCAGTCGCCACGAGAAGCGATCACTTCGGCGACGACCGAGATCGCCACCTCCCAAGGCGAGCGCGCCGGGATCGCAAGGCCGATGGGGGCGCGCAGCCGGTCGATCTGCGCTTGCGTGAGGCCCGCCGCAGCGAGGCGTTGGAACCGCTCGGCAAGCTTGCGCCGCGATCCGAGCACGCCGACATAGCCCGCGTCGGACTGCAAGGCCGGGATAAGAGCGCGCTCGTCCAGATCAAGATCGTGCGTCGCCACGGCGACCGCCGTCCAGCGGTCCAGATCGATATCGTCCAGCGCTTCGTCGAGAGCGCGCCGGTCGCAGGCGAGATCGAACGGAGCGTGATCGGACGGGCCGAACGGGCTCAGCAGCCTGACTTCCCAGCCCACGGTCCGCCCCATCCCGCCGATCGCCAGCGCGAAAGGATCGGAGCCGATCACGACGAGGCGCTGCACTGGATCGTAGTGCTTGCGAATGGGCGCATCGGCGGGCGCGTCATCGACTGGCTGGCAGCTCCGCTTTGTCCCGTCGCTCGCCCAGACGGCAGGACGGCGCTCGCGCGTGAAGCGTTTCAGCTCGGCCAAGGCCACGTCGCCCGCCTCAACTCTCTCGATCGCCACTTCGATCCGCCCGCCGCAGGGCAGGCGGATATCGACAAAGGGGCTGCCCTCGCCATAGATCAGGCGGCGCAGCTTTCCGTCCGCGATGGTCTCGCGCGCGTTCAGCGCCACGTCGTCTTCGATGCAGCCTCCCGACAGGAAACCCCAGGCCTGCGTTTCGGTCACCGCCATCTGCGCGCCAACCGGCCGCGGGCCGCCATCGGCAGCCACGATAGTCGCCAGCGCGAAGGGCTCGCCCCGGTCGGCAGCGGCGAACATGTGCGGGCGGATATCGTCTTCCAGCCCGGACACGAGCCAGCCGGGGCCTGCGACTGGCCCCTCCCTATCCGGCTCGTCCGTCATGTTCAGGCGATAGCGGGCAGGCGGTCGAGATATTTGTCGAGCGTCAGCGGATAGTCGCGCACGCGGATACCGGTGGCGTTGTAGATCGCATTCGCCACCGCCGCACCCGGCCCGCAAATCCCCAGCTCGCCCACGCCCTTCGCCTTAAGAGGCGTCGAGACCGGATCGAGCGTGTCGAGGAACACGCATTCCTGATGCGGAATGTCGGCGTGCACCGGCACTTCGTATCCGGCGAGATCATGATTGGCGAAGAAGCCGAAGCGCTTGTCGACATGGAGGTCTTCGGTCAGCGCCGCGCCTGCCGCCATCACCATGCCGCCGATCACCTGGCTGCGGGCCGATAGCGGATTGAGAATGCGACCGGCATCGCACACCGCCAGCATCCGGGTGATGTAGGTTTCGCCCGTATAGGCATCGACCTTCACTTCGGCGAAGTGGCCCGCATAGGTGCCGACATCGTAGTCCTTCTTGAACTCGCCGAAGGTCATCGAATCCTCCGCCGTCAGCGCGCCGGCATCTCCGATCGCCCAGCTTTCGCCGTCGAGCGTAGCCTGCCCGCCATCGAACGTCGCCGCATCCGCATCGAAGCCGAGCTTTTCTCCGATCATGCGGCGCAGTGCGACGCAGGCGGCATAGACGCCCGCCGTCGAACTCGCCGCACCCCACTGGCCGCCGGAACCGGCGGATACGGGATAGCCTGAATCGCCCAGTTCGACGCGCACCGTGCTCAGCGGCAGGCCCATCGTCTCCGCCGCGGTCTGGGCCAGGATCGTGTAACTGCCGGTGCCGATATCGGTCATGTCGGTCTCGACGATCAATTGGCCGCGATCGGTCATGCGGACCCGTGCGCCCGATTTCATCGTCGGTGCCGCACGGTATCCTGCGGCAACGCCCATGCCCGTCAGCCAGCGCCCCTGTCGCGCACTTGCCGGGCGGGCCGGTCGCTTCGACCAGCCGAAGCGCTCCGCGCCTTCGCGCAGGCAGCGGGTCAGATTGCGGTCCGAAATCTTGGTGTCGGGCTCTCCCGGCACCATACCCTGCGCATCGTTGACGATCCGCAGTTCGACCGGGTCCATGCCCAGCTTCTCGGCCAGTTCGTCCATCGCCACTTCGAGCGCCAGATGCCCCGGCAATTCGCCCGGCGCGCGCATGGCGTTGCCTTCGGGCAGGTCCAGCTGCGCGACATGGTTCGCGATCAGGCGATTGGCCCCCGCATAGAGCTTTGGCGTCTGCAGGGTCGCATTCTCGCCCGCTTCCCCTGTGATGTTGCCGGACCAGTTCTCGTGTCCGATGGCGACGATCCGGCCGTCCCGCTCCGCCCCGATACGCAGGCGCTGCCTAGTCGCATGGCGGTGGGTGGCATTGTTGAACATCAGCGGCCGCTGCATCGCGATCTTGACCGGACGCTTCGCCGCCTTCGCGCCCAGCGCGGCCATCACCGCGTCGGACCGCACGAACAGCTTCCCGCCGAAGCCGCCGCCGATATAAGGCGAATCGACGCGGATATTGTCGGCATCCATTTTCAGGATCGAGCCCAGCGCCTGGCGGCTCCATTCGATCATCTGGTTGGAGGTCCACACGGTCAGCTTCGGGCCGTCCCACGCCGCGATGGTGGCGAAAGGCTCCATCATGGCATGCGCCTCGTCGGGCGTGGTGTAGCGCTCGTCCAGCTTGACCGGCGCGGCGGCGAAGGCGCTTTCGAAATCGCCGATCTCGGCGCTGTCCGACGGGCGATCGCTCGCCAGCGGCGCACCAGGCGCGACCTTCGCAAGGTCGAAGCTGCCATCGCCATTGGCATAGCTGGTGCGGATGAGGCCGGCGGCGGCACGGGCCTGTTCGAAGGTTTCGGCTACGACGACTGCGATCGCCTGATGGTAATGCGAGACTTCGCGCCCGCCGAACAGGGGAGCATAGTTGAAATCGCTGCTCGCTACCGGCTCGTGCTCGGTCGCGGCGACGATCGCGATCACGCCGGGCGCGCGGCGGGCATCGTCGAGATCCATCGAGCGAATCCGGCCCTTGGCGATGCCTGCGCCGACGATCCAGCCATAGGCTTGGTTCGCGGCGACATCGTGCCGTTCGGCGGCATAGGGCGCGCGGCCCGAGACCTTGAGCGGGCCATCGATGCGGGGCGTCGACTTGCCGACGATCTTGGAGCGGTCGAACAGGTTCTCACCTGCGGGAGCGTTGAATTCCATGGGTCTAGCTCCTCGTGCCGGTTTGCGCGTCGGCGAGAATGCCCGCCAGGGTCCGCTCGGCGAGCGGTATCTTGAATGCGTTCTGTTCGGTCGGGCGCGCATCGGCGAAGGCGGTGCGCACGACGGCGGCCGCCCCATTGGGCAATTGCGCGTCGGCCGCTTCGCTGCGCCAGGGCTTGGGCGCCACGCCGCCGAAGGCGACCCTACCCGTCCCGTCCGGCTGGATCACCGCCGCAACGGAA
Organism: Erythrobacter sp. HI0063; assembly: GCF_001635685.1. Classification (GTDB taxonomy): domain Bacteria; phylum Pseudomonadota; class Alphaproteobacteria; order Sphingomonadales; family Sphingomonadaceae; genus Qipengyuania. The sequence goes on along the minus strand of NZ_LWFF01000334.1, from coordinate 10,443 downwards.
ACCAGCGCATAGGCATAGCTGCGCCGATCGCGGACCTTGTGGTAGAAATGCTGCCCGCCGACCGGCGCGGGCAGGCGCACATGGGTGATGATCTCACCCGGTTCGAGCGCGGTTTCGATATGCGGCGTGTCGCCCCACAGGCGATGGAAATCCGCCGCCGGAATGGCCCGCGCGGTCCCGTCGGGCTTCACTGTCTCCACCACCGCGTCGAGCGCGCGCATGGCGACCGCCATGTCGCCGGGATAGGTAGCGATGCAGCTGTCGGACGTGCCGATCACGCCCAATTGGCGGGAAAATCCGTCGATCGCTGCGCAGCCATCGCCGGGCTTGCGCTTGTTGCAGGGCATGTTGGTATCGTAGAAATAGGCGCAACGCGTCCGCTGCAACAGATTGCCGCCGGTCGTCGCCTTATTCCTCAGCTGGCCCGATGCGCCCGCCTGAATGGCGCGGGTCAGCACCGCGTAATCCTCGCGAACGCGGGGGTGGGCCGACAGCGCGGTGTTCGACACGAACGTGCCGATCCGAAGGCCGCCGTCCTCCGTATCCTCGACCTGGTCGAGGCCCAGATCCTGCACGTCGACCAGATGGGTCGGGGTTTCAATCTCCAGTTTCATCAGGTCGATGAGATTGGTGCCCCCGGCGATGAATTTCGCCCCCTGAGTCGTCGCAACGGCCTTGGCCGCTTCGGCGGGGCTGGCGGCGCGTTCGTAAGTGAAGCTGCGCATCGTCTTATCCTTTCGCGACCTGGGCCATCGCTTCGGCGATGTTGGAATAGGCGCCGCAGCGGCAGATATTGCCGCTCATCCGTTCGCGCATTTCCATTTCGGTGGCGCGCATGCGCCCGGTCAGATCCTCGGTGACATGGCTGGGAACGCCGTTCCTGATTTCTTCCAGCACGGCGACCGCCGAACAGATCTGGCCCGGCGTGCAATAGCCGCACTGATACCCGTCATGTTCGACGAAGGCGGCCTGCATTGGATGAAGATCCTCCGGACTGCCCAGACCTTCGATCGTGGTGATCTCGTCGCCCTGATGCTGCACCGCGAGGCTGAGGCAGGAATTGATCCGCGTCCCGTTGACCATGACCGTGCAGGCGCCGCATTGGCCGTGGTCGCAGCCCTTCTTGCTGCCGGTGAGCTTCAAATGTTCGCGCAGCGTGTCGAGCAGCGTGGTGCGGGAATCGAGTTCCAGCTCCTGCGGCGTGCCGTTGACGGTCAGGCGAACGGGCACCTTGGCCTCCTTCGCTGCACTGCCGGGAGCGGTGTCCTGCGCGCGCAGGATCGAGGCCTGGCCGACCGTCGCCGAAGCGACCCCGCCCGCCAACACGCCGCGGCGCGATACTTTCAGGAACCCGTTTTCCGCCATTTTCCGCCTCGCATTACAAATTTTTCGCGTTTTACATGCTCCCTGTGAAGCACCGGCACCGCTAGCGCAACGGGTCAGAAGCCCAAGCGCAGGCCCGCCCAGAAGGTTCGCGGAACGCCCAGATCGATATTCCCGTCCGAATTGCGGGTGACGATCCGTTCGTCGGTGACGTTTTCCGCCCTGAACACTGCCGAGAGCCCTCCGCCCAACGGCGCCTGAGCGAACAGGCCCAAAGTCGTCGCAGGCGGCAGGCGATCGGTTTCGAGATCGCTTTCGAACTGCGCGCCGGTATGGCGCAGGCTTGCCGCGACCTGCCAGCCGGGTGCGGGAGTCCAGATCGCGTTCGCCGCCGCTGCCCAGCGCGGCGCCTGTGCCGGGCGATTGCCGTCGAGCGCCAGCGAAGCGCCTTCGCCCACCACGCGCGCATCGGTATAGGCCAGCGTCCCGTCGAAGCGCAGCGCGCCGCGCGTGACCTTCAGACCGGCCTCGATCCCCTGCGCCTCGATCGCGGGAAGGTTCTGCCGCTGGCGCAGATTGCGCGCGAGCGTGACATTCGCGATCGCGCCGTCGACCCGGTTGTCGAACGCCGTCAGGGCCAATTCGACATTCGGTAGCGGGGTCCAGTCGAGACCCGCCTCGTAGCCCTCCAGCGTCTCGCTCTCGAGCGCGGCATTGGCCTGCGTCACCACCGGGAACACCACGAAGGGCCGCAGCAATTCGTTCAGGGTCGGTAGGCGCAAGCCGCGATAGGCTGCGGCGCGCAAACGAAGCGTTTCGCTCGCCTCCCAGGCGGCGCCGCCGCGCCACGAGACGATCCAGTCGCTGCGTTCGGGCACCAGAGTCTCGTTCACAAGCGCGCCGCCCGCATTGCGCGCCACATAGCGCCCTTCGCCGATCCGCGTCCGGTCGGCGCGCAATCCTCCGGTCAGCACCAGTGCGCCGAACACCCGATCGTATTCGGCGAACAGCCCCAGATCACTCGTCGATCCGCCCGCCCGCCGCCGCTCGGTCAGCGCGCCGGAAAACGCGCTATAGGCGTCTTCCTGCAATTCGCCTTCGGAGCGGCGATAGTCCACGCCCAGCCGCAACAGATCGTCCGCGCCCAGCGGCGGGCGCACTTCCAGCTTACCGCCCAGCCCGGTCGAGGGCGTGTCCCTCTGGTCGAGCACGCGCACGAAACGCGTCGAACTAATCACGACATTGCTGAAGTCGCGCGCCTGCACATACGCCAGCGCATCGAATTCCCACGCGCCCCGCCCCACCAGGCGCAGGCTGGCATCCGCGCCGCTGGCGCTGCTGTCGGCGCCTTCGAAGCGCAGGGTCCGCTGATCGTCGAACACAGTCGCCGACGCCTGCAATTCGAGCGATTCGCCCACCGGCGCGACGCCGCGCAGGGACAGCGACCAGCTGTCGTATCGCGCGCGGGCACTGGCAGGAACCCGATCCTCGGCAGGCGTCGTGAAGAAGCCCGGCCCGCGATCCCAGCGCACGCCTGCGGTCACGAAGCCCGCGCCAAGCGGCTGCGCCAGCAGAGCGCTGGCCTCCGTCCCCCCGCGATCGTTGGCGAGCAGGCTGGCGCCGAAGGGAGGCAGCGTTTGCGCGCCCGCGCTCTCCAGCTCGATCGTGCCCGCCAGCGCGCCCGCGCCGAACGGCCCCGCACCGCCCCCGCGCGTCACGCGTACCCGGCCGATCCGCTCGGTCGCCAATTGGCCGAAGGGGATATACCCGAAGAACGGATCGGCGATCGGCACACCGTCGAGCAGCACCAGCGCCCGGCTGGTCGCATTGCCGCCCAGCGAACGCAGCGTGACACCCTGCGCGCTCGGATTGCTGGACCGGCTGTCGGAACGGCGGAATTGCTGGAAGCCTGCCACCGTCCCCAGGGCTTCCTCGATACGGCCCGATGGGACGGTCAGCAGCTCGTCGCGCGTGACGGTGCGCGTGGCATAGGCCGGGACGGAGGGCGCATCTTCCAGCCCCTGCCCCGTCACCACGATCACGGGAGCCGCGTCATCGTTTTCCGGCTCGCTCTCGCCCATCCCCCCATCCTGCGCGGCAAGCGGGGAGACGGCGCCCAAAAGGGCGATGAGGCTGATGGAGGTGCGACGCATGCCGCCTCCGCTATCCGCATCGGTTGCACAGAGCAACGGGCTGGTGCGACCATGCGCAAAGCGTTAGACCCTTCGCAGCACTGGGAGAAACCGACATGGCAGGCCGCGCCGCTCCGACCGATTACGACGTCCTGATCGTGGGGGCGGGCATATCCGGCATCGGGATGGCCGCCCATATGGAGGAAAAGGCGCCGCATCACAGCTACGCCATTCTCGAACGGCGCGCCGATCTGGGCGGGACATGGGATCTGTTCCGTTATCCCGGCATCCGTTCGGATAGCGACATGCATACGCTGGGCTTCGATTTCGAACCGTGGAAGCACGAAAAAACGATCGCCGACGGGCCCGCCATCCTCGATTATCTCAACCGCATCGTGGACGAGCGCGGCATTCGCGAGCACATCCGTACGGGCCACACCGTCCTCGCCGCAGACTGGCGCGAAGCCCATGCTTGCTGGCACGTTACGGTCGAAACCGCCGAGGGCGACCGCAAGCGTCTGACCGCCAATTGGCTCTATCTCGGATCGGGCTATTACGATTACGACGAAGCCTACGATCCGGGCTTCGATCTGGGCGCCTTCGAAGGGCGCGTCGTGCATTCCCAGTTCTGGCCCGACGATCTCGATTATGCGGGCAAACAGGTGGTCGTGATCGGGTCGGGCGCAACCGCCGTCACGCTGGTGCCGTCCATGGCGAAGGGCGCACGCGGCGCGGCCAAGGTCACCATGCTGCAACGCACGCCGACCTGGATGTTCAGCCGCCCGGCGAAGGACCGGATCGCGAATTTCCTGCGCAAGGTGCTGCCCGAAAAGCTGGCCTATCGCGTCACGCGCTGGAAGAATATCACGCTCCAGCATCTCGGCTTCAAGCGCGCGCGCACCAAGCCGGAAAAGATGAAGCAGTTCCTTCACAAGCGGATCGAAAAGGCGCTGGGCCCGGATTACGACCGCGCCAGCTTCACCCCGCCCTACGATCCGTGGGATCAGCGCCTGTGCCTGATCCCCGACGACGATCTGTTCGAGGCGATGAAGAAGGGCCGCGCCGAGATCGTCACCGGCCATATCGCCGCCTTCGAACAGGGCGGCGTCAGGTTGAAGGACGATCGCCATCTGCCCGCCGATATCGTCGTGACGGCGACCGGCCTGAAACTGGCCGTGGCCGGCAAGATCGCGATCAGCCAGAACGGCGAACCCGTCGATCTGGCCGAACGGTTCTATTACAAGGGCTGCATGTTCTCGAACCTGCCGAACCTTGCAGTGGTGTTCGGCTATCTCAACGCCAGTTGGACGCTGCGGTCGGACATCAATGCCGATTTCATCTGCCGGGTGCTCGAACGCATGCGCGCAACCGGCGCCACGATCGCCGAACCCGTCCTGCCCGCCGACCACGATCTGGTGGAAGACGATATCTTCGACTTTTCGAGTGGATACATCCAGCGTTCCAAGCACCTGATGCCCAAAAACGCGGTCGCCTATCCCTGGCGGCTCAATCAGGAATACGTCACCGACAGGAAGCGCATGGCAAGCGATTCGATCGAGGACGGGGTTCTGGATTTGCGGCGCGCAGATGGGCAGGATGCCAGCAGTCAGGAAGGGCGGCTGGAGCCTGCGGGTTAAACGCGCGCCTCCGCCCGAAAAATTATCGCATCAGAAGCAGGACGGCGAGGATCACCACGATCAGGCCCCCGGCGGCCACCGCGATCTTGGCCCATTTCCTGATCCGCTGTTCTCGACGAGCCCGCTGTCGCCGAGCGGCCTCTTTCGAACCGCCTTGAACCATATCCGTCTATTCCGTGCTGATGCGAATTTCGCTCGGGCCGATACCAAACCGTATTCGCATGGCAAGCGCATCTGCCGCCAATCCTGACCGAAGTCGGGACCGCACGGGCCGCGCAAGGGACTGGCGGAGCCGCAGCCGGTCGGTTACGCCTTCGGGCATGACTTCTGACCGCATCTACACCGCCGGGCTCCTCGTGATCGGGGACGAGATCCTGTCCGGGCGCACGCATGACAAGAATATCGCCCAGGTCGCCAGCTGGCTGCAGGTGCAGGGCATTCGACTGTCCGAAGTACGGGTCGTCGCCGATGTGATGCCGCGTATCGTGGAAGCAGTGAACGCGCTGCGCGAAAGTTACGATTATCTCTTCACCACCGGCGGGATCGGTCCGACGCATGACGACATCACCGTGGACGCCGTGGCCGAGGCTTTGGGGGTGCCCGTCATCGTCCATCCCGAAGCGCGCGCGATCCTCGAACGTTATTACGCCGACAAGCCCGGCGGGCTGACCGAGGCGCGGCTGCGCATGGCGCGCGTTCCCGAAGGATCGGAACTTATTCCCAACCGCATGTCTGGCGCGCCGGGGATCAAATGCGGGAACATCCATCTGATGGCGGGCGTCCCGCACATCACGGCCGGCATGCTCGACGCGCTGACCGGGACGCTCGAAGGCGGCGCGCCCTTGAAGGCGGAAACGATCGGCTGCTGGACGGCGGAAAGCGAAGTCGCCGACATCCTGCGCGAGGTCGAAAAAGCACACGAGAACTGCCAGATCGGCAGCTACCCCTTCTTTCGCGAGGGCCGCGTGGGCGCGAATTTCGTCGCCCGCTCGACCGACGAGACGGAACTGGCGGCCTGCGTCCACGCGCTCAGCGATGCGCTGAGCGCGGCGGGATACGACTTTACGCCCGGCGGCATCTGACCGGCGAAAGCTTCGCCTTTGCCCCATTCCGAAGCGGTTTAAGCAAAATCGCAACCATATCGACATAGTATGATGGCCATGACTGCCGTCTACATCACGGTCGATACGGAATATTCCTCGTCGCTGGCGAACCGGCCCTGTCCGGTGGACCGGTCCGAAAATTTCGCGCGCTCGATTGCCGGCATCACGCCCGAAGGCCCGCTGGGCCTGCCCCACAAGCTCGCCCTGCTGAAGGAATACGGGCAACGCGGCGTCTTCTTCGTCGATCCGATGCCCGCCCTCGTCTGGGGCACTGCCCCTATCGAGGATGTGGTCGCTCCGATCCTGGAGGCGGGGCAGGACGTGCAGTTGCACTGCCATACCGAATGGCTCGCCCATGCGGGGCCCGATACGCCCTTTGCAGGCCTGGAAGGGCGCAATATCAAGGATTTCCCTTTCGAAGAACAATGCCGCATTCTCGACTGGGCTCGCGAGACGCTGATGGCGGCGGGCGCACCGAAACCTTCCGCTTTTCGTGCTGGAAACTACGGCGCAAATCGCGACACTCTGCGCACTTTGAACGAACTCGACATCGGTTTCGATACCAGCTTCACGCCCGCCATCTCGAACGGCCATTGCGACATTCCGCTTGGCCGGGAAACGACCCAGCCGGTGCTGATGGAAGGTGTGATCGAAGTGCCGACCGGTTGCATTCGCGATGCCACCGGCAATCTGCGCCATGCCCAGATCACCGCCCTGTCGTTGCGCGAAATGACCAGCGCCATCGTCCATGCGCGCGAGACCGCTCTGCCAAGCTTCACTCTGGTGTCGCACAGTTTCGAGCTGGTCAATCGCCGCCGCATGTCGGCAAACAGGATCGTCCGCAATCGCTTCGAAGGCCTCTGCCGCACACTCAAGAACCTGCGCGGTGTGCGGACCGCGACCTATCGCGACGATCCGCCGCTTCGCCTGTACGATCGCGATGCCATGCCGCCACCGCCCATCTCCGGTCCTTTTGCGACCGGGATGCGCTATGCCGAACAGGCGGTATCGAACACGTTCTACGGCGCGTGAGGCGAGCGGGTTCGGCAAGCCGATGGTCTCCAAGCCGGTCACGCTCTCGTTCTCGATCGGATCGCGGCGCCTGTTCGGCATCGAACGGCATCTGGCCGATATCGCCTATTCGCTCAGCGATCTGACGAGCGGCCAGCGCCCGCATGCCTTAGGCGGACCCGGAGCCGACGGGCTGCGCGTTCTCTCCGCGCCCCCTTGCGAAATCCCATTCTGGCAGGCGCAATTCCCGCGCCATCGCATCGGGGCGGTGCAGCATTATCGCCGCCATTTCATCGCAATGCAGGGCGGCTTCGAAGACTATCTCGCGAATTTTTCGGGCAAGACCCGTTCGACCTTGCGGCGCAAGCGGCGGCGATTCGAAAAGGCGGATGGCGGCGAGCTGGACCTGCGCTGGTATCGAAGCGAGGAGGAGGTCGCGGAATTTCTCGCCCTCGCAACTCCGCTGGCACGCAAAACCTATCAGGCGCGCCTGCTCGACGCGGCCTTGCCCGACGATGCGGAAGCGCAACGCGAAATCCTTGGCGCAGCCGCTCGCGATGCGGTCCGTGCGTTTCTGCTGTTCCTGAAAGAAGAGCCAGTCGCCTACCTCTATCTACCGGTCGGAGGGACGACGCTGATTTACGCCTTCCTCGGATATGATCCTGCGCATGCGGAGCTGTCGCCGGGAACGGTGCTGCAGATGGGCGCGCTGGAGCATTTATTCGCTGAACGGCGCTTCACCCATTTCGATTTCACCGAAGGCGATGGCGCTCACAAAGCGCTGTTCGGCACGGACAGCCTGCCGTGCTGTACCTTTGTCCTCCTGACCCCACAGTGGCGCAATATCACCGCACTGGCGAGCCACGCTGCCTTCGAAAGCGCAGTCGAGGTGGGAAAACGCATTCTGTCGGGTTCGCGCGCCGAAGAATTCGTCCGGCGCGCCCTGGGCCGCTAGACCCGTACCCCGTCAGAGCGGTGTTTGATCCCGCTCGACCTTTTCCTGAAGTCGCTCCGCCCCGCGATCGGCTTCGCGCAAGGTGGACTTGCTGGCGTTGCGATTGCGCAACCAGGCAAAAATGATCGCGGCGATCAAAACGATCGGCCCCGCGATGACGACAAAACTCCAGATCCCGGCCATAAAAAACTCTCCATTCGTTACCCAAGAAACGGCTGACGCGGGAAGGCGGTTCCGATCAAAGGAAAAGGGGCCCCCGCCGGATCGGCAGGAGCCCCCTTTTTCATGTTTAGACCGCTCGCAACGGAGCGGAACCGGATCAGGCGCCTTCGACCTCGGCGAGATCGACCTTGAGGCCGGGACCCATCGAGCTGGTCAGCGTGATCTTGCGGACATACTTGCCCTTGGCACCCGAGGGCTTCGCTTTGACGATCGCATCGGTCAGCGCCTTGAAGTTGGTCTTCAGCGCCGCATCGTCGAAGCTCAGCTTGCCGATGCCCGAATGGATGATGCCCTGCTTTTCCACGCGGAATTCGACCTGGCCGCCCTTAGCGTCCTTCACGGCCTGTTCCACGTTCGGCGTCACGGTGCCGAGCTTGGGGTTCGGCATCAGGCCCTTGGGGCCGAGCACCTTACCCAGACGGCCGACCACACCCATCATGTCGGGCGTGGCGATCACGCGGTCGTAATCGAGATTGCCGTTCTGCATGTCTTCCATGAGATCTTCGGCACCGACCTTGTCGGCTCCGGCGGCAGTCGCCTTTTCGGCGTTGTCGCCACGCGCGAACACGGCGACGCGCACGTCCTTGCCGGTGCCCGAAGGCAGCGACACCATGCCGCGGACCATCTGGTCGGCGTGGCGCGGATCGACGCCCAGGTTCATGGCGACTTCGACGGTCTCGTCGAACTTCGACTTGTATTCGCGCAGCGTGCTGAGCGCTTCGTCGACAGTGTAGAGCTTCTCGCTGTCGAGCTTGGCGAGCGTCTGCTGGCGCTTGGTCTGCTTCGGCATGATCAGCCCTCCACCACTTCGAGGCCCATGGAACGGGCGCTGCCGGCGATGATCTTCATCGCCTGATCGATGTCGTTGGCGTTCAGATCCGCCATCTTGCTCTCGGCGATTTCGCGCACGGCGCTCGCCTTGATGGTTCCGGCCGAAACCTTGCCCGGCTCCTTGGAGCCCGACTTGAGATTGGCGGCACGCTTCAGCAGGAAGCTCGCCGGCGGCGTCTTCGTGATGAAGGTGAAGCTGCGATCCGCATAGACCGTGATCTTGGTCGGGATCGGCATGCCCTTTTCAAGGTCCTGCGTGGCGGCGTTGAACGCCTTGCAGAATTCCATGATGTTCACGCCGCGCTGACCCAGCGCAGGGCCGATCGGCGGGGAGGGGTTGGCGGTGCCGGCGGGCACCTGAAGGTTGATGTAACCTTCGATCTTCTTGGCCATGAGAGGCCTCCTTTCTCACTGTCGCCGCACGCCTTGGCGAACGGCTCATGGTAAGCGGTCTGACGAACGGCCTATCAGAGCCGTTCTCCCGCGGTGGTTTCCGAGCCTGGCGGCGCGGAAGGGCGCGCGTTTAGCGGATCGACCGCAAAACGCAAGATTTTCAGAGCTGCTGTCTATTTGGTCAGTTCGACCTGCTCGAAATCGAGTTCGACCGGGGTGGCGCGTCCGAAGATCGAGACCGAAACCTTGACCTTCTGCTTGTCGAAATCGAGTTCCTCGACCAGCCCGTTGAAGGTCGCGAACGGCCCGTCGAGCACTTTGACCGAATCGCCGATCTCGTAATCGACCTCGACCTGCTTCTTGGGAGCGGCCTTGGCTTCCTCGACGCCGCCGAAATAGCGCGCGGCTTCCTTCTCGGAAATCGCCTGCGGCTTGTTGTTGTTGCCGAGGAAGCCCGTCACTTTCGGAGTGTTCTTGACGAGGTGATAGACATCGTCGGTCATGTTGAGCTTGGCGAGGACGTATCCCGGCATGAACTTGCGTTCGACCTGGACCTTCTTGCCGCGCTTGACTTCGGTCACCGTTTCGGTCGGCACTTCGACCTCTTCGACGCCTTCGGACAGGCCCAGCCGCTCGGCCTCGGCGATAATGGAATCGCGGACCTTGTTCTCGAAGCCGGAATAGGCGTGGATGATGTACCAGCGTGCCATGATCGTGAAAATTACCCTGTCAAAATATCTGTGTCGGTGGCCGGAAAGCGGCCTCAGGCGAGAGTGAGCAGCCAGCTCACCACGGCCCCGAAGGCCGAATCCACGCCCAGGAAGAACAGCGAGAGG
>NZ_LWFF01000333.1 GCF_001635685.1 Erythrobacter sp. HI0063 | reverse complement strand
CCTGATCCGTGATCTGCAGAAACAGCACGAAGAGAACGCCAAGGGCCGTAAGGAACTCGAAGTAGAAAAGGAGCAAGTTCGGCACGCCAATGAAAATGCGGTCCGCGACAGGGCATCAGCTGCGGCCGAACTGGTAAGCGCCCAAGAAGCTGCTCGTCACATCAGAAGCCGCGCTGAGAAAGAGCGCGAGCGTGAAGATCAAGCAGCGCGAAAGGTCCGCGCGGATCTGCACGAGACGCAGATGCAACTGGTGAGTTCTGCTGTGAAAGCGAATGCTGAAGCAATAGCGGCAAGAAAGGCCGCCGAACAGATCCTAAAGCAGGCGGCGGAGCAATTGGGGAATGCGCCCCAGATGCGCGAAGATGCGGCCGAGGCGGTAAAAGCGGCTGAAGCGGAGCGCTTCAAGGCCAGCGATGAGCGACAGGCTGCGCAACGCCTGCGCGCTGAGGCAGAGGAGGAGAAACGCCGCGTCGATGAACAGCGTCGTCTTGAAGAACGACAGCTTACCCTTTTGGAACGTGCATCCGATGATGCTGAAGGGTTGAATCTACGCACGAAAGGCGAGACGTTCGAAATGAGCACGCAGGCGATGACGGCCGACGAGAAAGATGCTTATGGGCGTACCTGGTCGAGAAAACTGATCGCGATGGCCCGATCGGTGGCTCGTATGCTTGAGCGCCTTCGCGCGAAGCGGCCCGGGAATTGCTCACGAGCAGGCAGGCAGCCGATCGTGATATGGCGGAGGCCAAGAAACGAGAGCGCGAAGCAGAACAGCGAGCTGAAATGCGGTTTGCCGATGAGCGTAAGGTCTTGGCGGATGAGGCCTTCGCATTGAAGATCGCACAGGCAGGACATCGAACTAGAGTCGAGGCACTGGAAAGGCGCGAGGTCGTTGAGGCTGCGAAATCCGATAACTTTCGCCGATGGGCAGAGGTCATCGCTTTGGCCGGAAAGTCGCCTGAATTGTTCAAGATCACTGATGAGGATGATCTTGGTTTGAGCGATGTCGGACGGCGCGTAGCCCCTGTCCAATTGCAGGCGCAGTTGCGGAAGGTTGCCCCCGATTGGGCGCAAGATGCGGCGAGATCCCTCATGGCAGCTTGGGCCCTCTCCGAGCAGCGCACAGCCGCGCTAACGGATATGATTGCGCGCGCTGGTCCTATCCTTTCGCCGAAGCAGGAAGAGGCGGTAAGCGAGGCGAAGAAGGTTATTAGGCAGTTCGGAATGCCACCTCCCGGCGTGGAGCGGTGATCCGGCTCCCGCGACCGGCGGCGGTTAGACGCTTCTGCCCCTCCAAATTTCTCGTGACCAAGCCAGCTCGCGCCTTGCATCTCGAATCGAGCTGATTCATGGTGCCTGTATCAAGACCGCGACGAGGTGCCACGGCAGGGTACCACGCGCTTTTGAATCGCAGGGAAACCTGAAGCTTATCAGGTACTTGGGCCATATCGAAGAAATGGCAGGGGTGACAGGATTCGAACCCGTGGCCCTCGGTTTTGGAGACCGATGCTCTACCAGCTGAGCTACACCCCTGCAGCCGGTCGCGCCCCCTACCCGGCGGGGCGGGGCTTGGCAAGCGTGTCCTTGGGGCTCGCCCTTTCCGCTGGGTTATGAAGCCGTTGCAGTGCTAGAGCAGGGTCGATGCACGGATCCCCGGCCCCCACCACGATAATTCCGTCCGAATTGCTGCTGACTGCATATCGCGCGGGCGTGTTTCCGATGGCGGACCATCGCGACGATCCCGAAGTGTACTGGGTGGAACCGCGCGAGCGGGCGGTTTTCCCGCTCGAGGATTTCCGAGTGTCGAAGAGCCTGCGCAAGACGATCCGGCAGGACCGCTTCCGCGTGACCTGCGATGCCGATTTCGCCGCCACTATCGCCGCCTGCGCCGAGCCGCGCGAAGCCTTTGCCGAAAGCTGGATCAGCCACCGGATCGAAGCGAGCTACCTCGCTTTGCACCATGCGGGCCATGCGCACAGCTTCGAATGCTGGCAGGCCGACGACGGTGGAGACGGCGAAGAGCGCTGGCGCCTCGTCGGCGGGCTCTACGGGGTCGCCTTCGACCGGGTGTTCTGCGGGGAAAGCATGTTCAGCCGCGTGCCCGATGCCAGCAAGGTGGCGCTCGCCTGGCTGGTCGCCTGCATGAAAAGCGCCGGATACCGCGTGCTCGACTGCCAATTCATGACCGATCATCTCGCATCGCTCGGCGCGCAGGCGATGCCGCAAAAGGCCTATCTCGAGAAAGTGCGCGAAGCGCGCGGTACGCCCGATGCGAGCCTCCCGCAAGCGTGGGCGCGTTACGCTTCGGTTTCGGCCTCTGCGCTTTCGTCCGAGGCGTCCGAAGACGGCGCGGAACCGCCGCCCTCTTCGGGGAAGCTCATCGCGCAATCTTTCACGAAGACATCGTAGATCGGGTGTTCGACCACATTCAGGCTGGGCGAATTCTTGAACAACCAGCCGGAAAAGATGCGCCGGAACTGATTTTCGCCGCTGCGATCGGCCACCAGCACCTGAACGAAGGCGCCGGTTTCCTGCGGCGATTCCCACGGAGCGGTCCGCTCGCACGAGCGCAATCGCACGATCACATCGCCCACGCGGCGCGAATCGCCCGGCGACATTTCCAGCTCCTGCGAAACGTTGTTACGCTTGTTGAGGAGACCGATCGTCGCCACCCGCTCTTCGAGCGGCGTGCCCAGTTCGGCGGCGTCGCTGGCGATTTCGGGTGGCGGAGGCGCGTCGTCAGCGACGCTTTCGGGGATTTCGGTGCGGATCGCTTCCGGCTCGGGCGGGTCCTCGCCGCAAGCGCTCAGGCCGACCGCGAGCAGTAACGCCGTGATCGGCGGCAGCAGAGCGCCCACCTTGGCCATGAATCAGGCGTCCGGCGTCCAGGCTTCGTAATCGCCTGCTGCCCGTGCGCGCGTGCCACCACGTTCCAGCGCGCCCGCCGGGCGGTAGGCAGTGGCCGTGCCGGTCGCGTTCGGCGTGTAATCCGTTTCCCAGATGCGCGAAGGCGGCAGATGGCTTTCCGGGACATCGTCGAACGATCCGTGCAGCCACCCGTGCCATTCGGACGGCACGCGGCTGGCATCGTTCGAACCTTCGTAGATCACCCAGCGCCGCTCGCGCCCGGTATAGGAACCGCCGGTCGGCAGGTTCTTGCGCTTCGGCTTGGAGCGGAAATAGCGATTGCCCTGCGCATCGGTGCCCACCTGTTCGCCGTTGCGCCAGCTCCAGAACAGCGTGCCGATGGTCGCGCCGTTCCACCAGGTGAAGATCTTGGACAGGAAGTTCATTGGGCGCGGTTAGCCTGTTTTATCGAGGGCCTCAAGCGCCTGAACGCCGTGCCATCCAGCAATACTGCGGCCCCTACCATTCGACCAAATCGCCCGGCTCGATCCCCAATTCCTCGGCCCGGCCGCCATTCAGTTCGAGCACGCCGCTCGTCACCCCCGCCGACACGACCGAATCGAGCGAATAGGGCGTCGTCATCGCGGCGATGTTGAGGATACGACCATCCGTGCCGACGAAGATGATATCGAGCGGAAGCGGCGTATTCTTCATCCAGAAACTGCGCGGTTCGGGCGGAACGCTGGGAAAGATCATTCCTTCGTTAGGGCCCATCTCGGTACGGAACATCAGGCCGCGATTCTGCGCTTCGGGCGAGGCGGCGACTTCGACGCGGAAGCGATGGGTATCGTCTCCCGAGCGGACCGTCAGCGGAATGACCTCCAGGCCCGAAACGGGATGCGTAGCGCTCTGCATCGCCATTGCGCTCGCTTCGGCCTTTGGTTGCGCCTGGGGCGAGCAGGCCGCCAGCAAGGCGGCGGTTCCGGCCAGCAGAAACGATGCACGGATCATGTCAGATATCCTCTTTATGGTGCCCCTCTTCCTGGGCCTCCTCGATCCATTCGTCGAGCGCCGCGGGATCGGGCGCGTCGATCACACGGCGGGCGTGATCGAATTCATGGCCCGCGCGGATCATCGCCGCAAGCTGCTTTTCGCGCGTCCGGGGCCAGCCTTCGCTTGCGCGCGCATCTTCTTTGGAAAAAGGCCCGAATCGCCGTTTGCGGGCGAGCGCCGCGATCGCCTCGCGCCGGGCCGCCTCGTCGGGAGAAAAACGCGCGCGCAATCCTTCGGCGATACCCGCCGCCTGCAAATCCTGTTCGACCCGCCGCGCGCCATAGCCGCGCCCCAGCAGGCCCGCGCTCTTGGAGCGTGCGAAGCCTTCGTCGTCGATATAGCCCTTCTCGACATAGCGAGCGACCAGCGCATCGAGATCGGGATCGGGCGTATCGTCCGCCCAGCCGCGTTCGCGCAATTTGCGGCGCAGATAGGCGCGCAATTTGCCCGCGCTGGTCGCGAAACGAGCGACATAGGCCAGCGCGAGCTCTTCCAGCCGCGCCGGATCGAGCGGCCTGGCCCTGCGCTCGCGCCGCTTGCCGTAGCGGGTTTTGTCTCGTTGTTGGGGATCGCTATCCGGTCGCATTTGCCATATTGATGCCACACTCCTTATCGAAGGGGAAAGTTTATCGCAGGACGCATTCGGGAGACATGCGGATCTGCCCCTTCAAGGAAGCCGCAAGGCCCTGATTCTTCACGGATATCTGCAAGCTTATGAGTGACGACGCCCTGACGCCGACGCCTTCGCCAACGCCGAACGACTGCGATCTGCCGCGCCGCCGATCCGATTTTGCGACCTTTGCCGAAGCGATAGATTACGCGGCGAGAAGCGAAAAGGGCCTCAATTTCCACGATATGCGCGGCGCGCTGGAACGGGTCTATCCCTATAGCGAGATGCGCGAAGATGCCATGAAGGCCGCGCGCCAGTTCGCCGCGATGGGCATCGAAAAGGGCGATCGGGTGGCCCTGGTCGCCGAGACCGGAGCGGAATTCGCCGCGCTGTTCTGCGGCTGCATCTATGCTGGCGCCTGGCCGGTCCCCCTGCCTTTGCCGACCGGGTTCGGCGGCAAGGAAGGCTATATCGAGCAATTGTCGGTCCAACTGGACAGCAGCGATCCGAAGATCCTGCTCTATCCCGCCGAGATCGGGGAAATGGCGAGCGCCGCGGCCGAACGGCAGGGCTGCGAAGGGCAAAGCTGGGAAGATTTCGCCGACCGCCCCGATCCCGAAGTCGACCTGCCCGAAGCGCAGCCGGACGATATCTGCTACCTCCAATACAGTTCGGGCTCCACGCGCTTTCCCACCGGCGTCGCCGTCACGCACGAAGCGCTGCTGCACAATCTCTACGGGCACGCCACCGGCGTGAACCTCGGCGAGAACGACCGCGTGGTGAGCTGGCTGCCGTGGTATCACGACATGGGCCTCGTCGGCTGCTTCCTGTCGCCGATCGCCAATCAGGCCTCGGTCGATTACATCAAGACCGAACATTTCGCGCGCCGCCCGCTTGCCTGGCTCGATCTCATCAGTCGCAATCAGGGCAACACGCTCAGCTATTCGCCCACCTTCGGCTACGATATCTGCGCACGCCGCATTTCCAGCCAGTCCAATGTCGGCGAGCGATTGGACCTGTCGCGCTGGCGCACGGCGGGCAATGGCGCCGACATGATTCGGCCCGACGTGATGCAGAATTTCGTCAACGCCTTTGCAGGCGCAGGGTTCAAGGCAAGCGCCTTCACCCCGAGCTACGGCCTCGCCGAAGCCACTCTGGCCGTCACGGTGATGCCGCCGGGCGAAGGCATTCGCGTGGAACTGGTCGAGGAAGAGCGCCTGTCGGGCCGTCCGCGCGACCTCACCCGCCCGGCGCGCTATCGCGCCATCGTCAATTGCGGACGCCCGCTTCCGGGTATGGAAGTGGAAATCCGAGGTGAGGACGAAAGCCCTCGCGGCGACCATCAGATCGGCAAGGTCTGGTGCCGGGGAAAGAGCGTGATGCACTCCTATTTCCGCAACGAGGAGGCGACCGAGGATTGCCTCGTCGCCAAGGAAAACGGCGATGTCTGGCTCGATACCGGCGACATGGGATATATGGCGGACGATTATCTGTTCATCGTGGGCCGTGCGAAGGACATGATCATCATCAACGGCAAGAACCACTGGCCGCAGGATATCGAATGGGCGGTCGAACAGCTGCCCGGCTTCAACCATGGCGATATCGCCGCCTTCGCGGTCGAGACCGACAATGGCGAGGAAGCGCCCGCCGTGCTGGTCCATTGCCGCGTGTCGGACCCCGAAGAGCGCATCAAGCTGCGCAACCAGATCGCCGACAAGGTGCGCGGCGTCACGGGCATGAATTGCGTCGTCGAACTGGTGCCGCCCCGCACCCTGCCGCGCACCAGCTCGGGCAAATTGAGCCGCGCCAAGGCGAAGAAGCTGTACCTTTCGGGCGAAATCCAGCCGCTCGACCTCGCCGCCTGACGCGACGGATCAGGGCGCGCCCGTCTCGTCTTCGGGTGGGTCGAGCGTCCATCCGGCCTGCATGACCGGTCCGCCGACATTGAGGATCGGGGTCACACCGGCTTCTTCCAAAATTTGCGCCGCAATGGCGCGGGTTTCGCTCGTTCCCCCGGTCAGGCTGACCGGCTGTCCCCGGCGCGAAGCGGCCCACGCCACGAGATTGAGCGCAACGCGGCCTGCGGCGGTCAAATCCTGACCGTCGAAAGCGATCTGGGGAAGCGCGAGCAGCGGAGGCTCGATCCGCACGGTCCAATTCGGCGATGCCGCCTGGATGCGCGCCTCGAGCGCACGATAGGCCGCCAGCCCTGCCCCCGGAAGGCGCGCCGCGCGCACCACGGCCCGGCGCGCCTCGCGATCGACCGTGACGTCGCTCGGATCGGTTCCGGCAATCAATGCCACGCGCTCGACGAGCAAACGGGTTTCCTCGTTCAGCGCCTGCTGGCTGTCCTCACGCGCGCGGAGCAGCTCCACCGCCTCCGCCTCGGCCCCCGTGCCGACCCGGTATTGAGTCAGCGTCAATTCCACCGGGCGATGCAATTGGCTGGCTAGGGCCGCCTCACTGTCCGCTTCGGCGGCGGGGCGCGGGCTTGGAGTTAGGATTGTCGCGGACACGGTCACCGGATCCGCATCCAGATCGAAATCGATATTGGTCAGTCTTGCGTCGGCACCTGCTTCGGCAAGCACGGTGGTACGGATCACACGCGCGGCGTTGGTTTCCCAGACGATCTGTCTGAGCGAGAAGAACAGGGGGACTGCCAGGCCGATGAACACCGCAATGATCAGCGCGGTCTGCCAGCGAGTCTGCTTTTCGGACAAGCGCGCGCTGAACCCGTAGATGCGAGCCATGATCGTGGCGACGAGGGCGATCGTCATGAGATTGGTGACGTAAAGCAGCAGCGCGCCCGAAAAGACCGTCCAGTTGGCAGTCGCCAGGCCGAAACCGACGACGCCTAGCGGCGGCATCAGCGCGGTCGCGATGGCGACGCCGACAATCGTGCCCTCGCGCCCCCGGATCATCGAGTATGCGCCTGCGAGGGCGGAGAACACCGCCACGGCCAGATCGAACAGATTGGGCTGCGTGCGCGCGGCGATTTCCGGCGTCACGGTCTGCAGGGGCGAGACGAACACGATCAGCGCGGTCAGCGCCACGCCCAGCACCGTGCCCGCCGCCAGCGCCACCGCCGATCCGCGCAGCCAGCTGTAATCGCCGATCGCCAGGGCGAAACCCGCACCGATGATCGGCCCCATCAAGGGCGCGATCAACATGGCGCCGATCACGACCGCAGGCGAGGACAGTAACAGGCCGAGGATCGCGATCCCCGCCGACATCGCCAGCATGAAGAGATAGCGCGGCGAGGTGTACGCCTCTTCGCGCCGCTTTTCGATCACGGCTTCCTGATCGACCGTCTCCAGCACCGCGACCCGCCACCACCGGCGCCAGGTTTCCAGCCGCGTGTTGACGATCCGGTCCATCCAGCCCGAAGGCGTGGGATCGGAATTGGCCGCCGCTGCGTCGCGCGTATCGGTTCGGTTCGGCGCGCTGGCCATCGATGCTCCCTACTTGCCTTCGACCGGCCCGATCCCATAGATTGCAAAAGATACCAGCGGCAAGACGAGACGCAGTCGCAGGACAGAGAAAGCCGATCGGATCGCGGCAACCGTTTTATTTGCATAACACACTTGCACGCGCCATAATGGGGTAAAGGACGAATTCATGGCCGACACGCTCAACACCGAAACCTCCGGCACCGCCGCCAGCCCGGTCGCCACCAAGACCGAACCCGCCTTCGATCTGACCCCGCCCGATCCGGTCCCCCAGGTCGCGCCGGAAAAGGCAGCCGGGCTCGTTCCCGTCAGCGACGAGGTCAAGTCCAAGCTCGACACCAAGGTCGACGGGTTCGTGGCAGACCTGATTGCGTCCGATGCCAATTCGCCCGAATTCGGCAAGAAGGTGGACCAGCTCACCAATATGGGCCGCAAGGAAATCATGGCAGCCGCCGGCATGTCCAACCGCTTCCTCGACCGGCCCGTGCGCGCGATGGACAAGGACGAGGGCGTCGGTGCCAATCTGGCGGAACTGCGCCGCGTGGTGGAGGATCTCGATCCCGGCAAACGCGGCAAATTGTCGGGCACCCGCAAGATCCTTGGCATCATTCCGTTCGGCAACAAGCTGACCAATTATTTCCGCAGCTATCAGAGCGCGCAGACGCATATCCAGTCGATCCTCTCCAACCTCGCCAGCGGCAAGGACGAGCTGATCATGGACAATGCTGCGATCGACGTTGAGCGGCAGAAATTGTGGGAGGCGATGGGCAATCTGGAACAGATGATCCACATCTCCAACACGCTCGATGCGAAGCTGGAGGAAAAGGCCGCCGAACTCGACGCGACCGATCCGGCCAAGGCCAAGGCGGTGCGCGAGACGGCACTGTTCTACGTCCGGCAGCGCACGCAGGATCTGCTGACGCAGATGGCGGTCAGTGTGCAGGGCTATCTCGCGCTCGATCTGGTCAAGAAGAACAATGTCGAGCTGGTGAAGGGCGTCGATCGCGCCAGCACCACCACGGTCGGCGCGCTGCGCACGGCGGTTACGGTGGCCGAAGCGATGACCAATCAGCGCCTCGTATTGGGCCAGATCACCGCGCTCAACGAAACGACGGCGGGGATCATCGACAGCACGAGCACGATGCTGCGCGACCAGACGGGAAAGATCCACGAACAGGCCGCCGCCAGCACGATCCCGCTGGAAACGCTCCAGCGCGCCTTCCAGAACATCTACGACACGATGGACGAGGTCGACCAGTTCAAGCTGCGCGCGCTCCATTCGATGAAGCAGACCGTCACCGTGCTCAGCGACGAGGTCGAGAAGTCGAAGGGCTATATCGCCCGCGCCGAAGGCCAGAACCAGGCCCAGCGCCAGGTCGCCGAAAGCGGCCTGCTGAGCATCGAAGGATAAGATGGCGGATTTGACCAGCCAGTCCGATCGTCTGATCGCCGACGCGAAGAGCCTGCGCGACGACAACCGCACGGGCGGGCGCCACCGGCGCGCGGTCTCGAGCCGCTCGATCGGAGAAGCGTCCCGCAAGGCCAAGCGCGATTTGTGGGTCAAGCGCCTGCGCAATATCGCGATCGCCCTCTTCGCGATCTGGGCGGCAACCGGAGTACTTGGGATCGTCCTCAACGGCATTGGCTTCGTCGGCGTGATGGCGCTCATTCTAGCGAGCGTGGTCGCAGTGGCGGTGCTGGCGGGCTATCCCAAGGCGAAACCGCCCAAGCGTTCCGATCTCAACAAGGGCGATGTCGGCCAGATGGTAACGCGCACCGAGTTATGGTTGGAAGCGCAGCGCCCGGCCTTGCCGCCGCCCGCCGCTGCTCTTGTCAGCGATATGGGCGTCCAGCTCGACGCGCTGGGATTGCAGCTCGAAGGGCTCGACCAGAACCACCCAAAGGCACGCGAGGTCCGCAGCCTGGTGGGCGAACAGCTACCCGAAATGATCGACAGCTATCGCAGGATACCCGCCAATCTGCGCACGGAGAAGCGCGCCGGAGCGACGCCGGACGAGCAGCTGACTGACAGTCTCGCCAAGATCAGCGGCGAAATCGATTCGATCACGCGCCAGCTTGCCGAAGGTTCGCTCGACGATCTGGCGATCAAGCACCGCTATCTCGATTACAAATTCGGCGAAGGGGCAGAGACGAGCCCGCAATTGGAGAACCGGACCTGATGCGTGTGCCTATCGCCCACCAGCTTCCCAAGGAGGAAGTCCGCCGCCGCTTGAGGGAACGCAGCCACGAAATCGCCAGTTTCGTGCCCGGCGGCATGGCCGACGTCAAAACAGACTGGCCGCATGAAGACCGGATGGACCTCTCGGTGCGCGCGATGGGCCAGGGTATCGATGGGCGCGTGCTGATCGAGGATCACGAGGTGGTGTTCGAAGTCGACCTGCCCCCCGCGCTTTCTTTCGTGGAGCCGATGATTGCCGGAGCGATCCGCGACAAGGGCCGCAAGCTGCTGGCGCCCAAGTAGCGCTTCTTAAAGCCTTTTCAGCAAAAAATTTGCTTTTCTTGGAACGAATTTGCCAGTCTATCGCTAATCGTGATTGCGCGGGTGGGCTGCGTCATCGGTAAGCGGGCGCTCGTCAGACGCTTGCATGGTCGTTGCTGGCAAGCCGTAGGGCGATGCTCGCGACACTGGAGGGGCTGAACAGAATTTCATGGGTCGTACGGGTCGTTCCGATTTGAGAAGCGTGCTGAAGCGCGAAACCGCGTCGATGCATGATACGCTCGATGGCACCATGGGAGAGGAGGCAATCGCCTCGCCGCGTGATTATGCGCGCTTCCTCATGGCGCAGCATCGCGCGCGCAAACCCATCGAGGAATGGGTCGAGCGCAACCTCCCCGCCCATGCCGCCCCTCCGGCGCAGGCTCCGCTGATCGAAGCCGATCTTGCGGCGCTGGGCCAGACGATACCCTTGCGACACCATGGTTTCTCCATGCCCGAAAACGCCGATCCCATAGGGCTTAAATGGGCGCTGGCCGGATCCTCGCTCGGCAATCGGGCCATGCTCGCGCAGCGCCGCAAGCTCGGACTGGGCGGGCCGGAAGCTTTTCTGTCCGACGGAGCCATGCCCGCCTTTTTCAAGAAGTTGCGGCCCGAACTGGAAGTCGAGGCTGATCCCACGCGCGCGCGCCGCGCCGTGCTGGCCGCTGAAGCGGTTTTCGCTTGCTTCCTCGACGCGCTCGAACCAGTGGCCGAAACGGCATGAACGAACATGTCGATCTCGACCCGGTCGATCTGACCAATTGCGACCGCGAACCGATCCACCAGATCGGCGCGATCCAGAATTTTGGCGCCCTGATTGCAGTCACCACCGACGGCATGATCGCCCATCGCTCGGCCAATTTCGCGGACATCCTTTCTTTGTCCGAGCCTCCGGAAATCGGGACGCAATTGAGCGCGCTGTTTACGCCCGAAGCCATGTCCGCGATCGGTCGCGCCAGCGGAATGCTGAACGATCCGGAAAGCGTGGAACGGCTCTTCGCCGTGCATCTGGTCGGTGGCAAAGGGCCGTTCGACTGCGCGATCCACAACACCGACGGGTTGACCGTCATCGAGTTCGAGCCGAGTGCGTCGGACGAGATGGATCGGCAGTTGCGCAGCCTTCAGCCGATCCTTCGCCAGCTCGAACGCTCCGACGATTTGCTCGAACTGTGCCAACAGGCCGCGGATCGTTTGCGCGACCTGCTCGGCTTCGACCGGGTGATGGTCTATCGCTTCCAGTCCGACGAGAGCGGCGCGGTCATCGCGGAGTCGGTCGAAGAAGGGTATGACAGCTTCCACGGCCTGCGCTATCCGCGCACCGACATTCCCCAGCAGGCGCGGCGCCTTTATCTGCGCAATCGCTTCCGCATCATCAGCGATACGCTGGCCGAACCGGTGCCGATCGAACCGCAGATTCGTGCCGAAGGCGATCCGCTCGACCTGTCGATGAGCACGCTGCGCGCCGTCTCGCCCATTCACATCGAATATCTGATCAATATGGGCGTGCGCGCCTCGCTCTCGATCTCGATCGTGATCGACGGGAAGCTGTGGGGCCTGTTCGCCTGCCACCATTACGCGCCCAAAGTCCTGCCCTATTCGCTGCGCACGGCGGCGGAGTTGTTCTCCGAGCTGTTTTCGCTGACAGCCGAGCGCACCATCGGTAAAGAGCGCGCCTCCGTCCAGGACGCGGGCCGAAGCCTGCACGATCAGTTGATGCGTGCCATCGCCGGCGGCGAAGCTCTGGTCGAAGCACTCCCCACGCTGCGCCCGATCATCAAGCGCGCCATCCCGCATGACGGGATCAGCGCCTATGTCGATGGCGAATATCGCGCTCTTGGCGCTGCGCCCGACGAATCCGAATTCATGGCGCTCATGCCGGCACTCAATTCCTCCGCGACCAGCCGTACGATCGCGTCTGACAGTCTCGTGAAGCGCATACCGGCAGCGGCCGCCTTCGCCGACCGGGCGGTGGGCGCGCTGATCATCCCGGTTTCACGCAGTCCGCGCGATTACGTGATCCTGTGGCGGCGCGAATTGAAGCAGACCGTCACCTGGGCGGGTAATCCGGAAAAGCCGGTCGAATTGGGGCCGAACGGCGCACGGCTTACGCCGCGCAAGAGCTTCGAGGCGTGGCAGCAATCGGTCACCGGAAAGAGCGCGGAATGGACCGAGGTAGAGCTCGGGCTCGTCGAAAGCCTGCGCGTGACGCTTCTCGAAGTGATCCTGCGCGTCACCGACGAACTCGCTACCGAGCGGGCGAAAGCCCAGCGCCAGCAGGAATTGCTGATCGCGGAACTCAATCACCGTGTGCGCAACATCCTCAACCTGATCCGCGGCCTCATCAACCAGTCGCGTCACGAGGCCATAAACGTCGATGAATTCGCGCGGCTGATCGGCGGGCGGATCAACGCCCTTGCAAGCGCGCACGACAACATAACGCGCGAAAACTGGTCTCCCGCTTCCGTCACCGAGCTGATCGAGACCGAAGCGGAAGCGTACGTATCGGGCAAGCTCGACAGGATTTCGATTGTCGGGGACGAAGCCCTGGTCTCGCCCGAGGCCTACACTGTGTTGGCGCTGGTCATTCACGAGATGATGACCAATTCCGCCAAATACGGCTCGCTTTGCGACAAGAGCGGAAGGCTTGCGGTGGAAATCGCCTGCGATGAAAGCGGAATGACGATCTGCTGGAAGGAAACCGGCGGCCCGCCCGTGCGCGCTCCCGAACGCCGCGGCTTCGGCAGCACCATCATCGAAAAATCGATCCCCTTCGAGTTGAACGGACGTGCGGAGCTCGATTTCAAGCTGTCGGGCGTCGAGGCGGAATTCTGGATCCCGGGTCGATTCATTACTCACAAGGGCCGCATCGATGCGGCTTCCATGGCGGAAAGGGCGCGACCCAACCGCAAGGATACCGGCATGCAGGGCGAAACCATCGAAACTCTCCCCTCACGCGTGCTGTTGGTGGAAGACGGCATGATCATCGCCATGGACACCGAAGAAACGCTGCGCGATCTCGGTGTCGTCGAGGTGACCATCGCTGCGAAGGTGTCGAGCGCTCTGAAGGAGCTGGAGGCCGAGAGCTACGATCTCGCCGTGCTCGACTACAATCTCGGCACCGAATCGAGCGAGCCTGTGGCGGCGAAGCTGAACGAGTTGGGCGTGCCTTTCTGGCTCGCGACCGGTTATGGCGAGATGGCCGACAGGCTGGAAGAGATCGGCGCTCTCGGCGTGCTTACCAAGCCTTACGGCAAGGACGAGCTGCGCCGCATGCTCTGCAAATATTCCGAAATCGCCAAAGGCTAAACCCGTCGAGATGTATCGGGCCGGGTCAGGTCATCGCCCGGTCCGGAAGAAGTCCTGCCGCCAGCCGTAACGTGCGGCGACCGGTTCGCCCTGCGCATTGCGAGCCGGATTGAAGCGGATCCGCTCGACCACCAGACGGCAGACCAGCGCGTTGGTCTGGGCATCCGGTCCGGGCTCGGCCACGCTGCAATCGGAGGCGCGCCCGTCGGGGCCGACGGTGAAAACCACCGTGACCGATGTGCCTGCCCGCGCATCGCGTCCGCCCGGCGGAGGCGGGAAATCGCGCACCGCGTCGATCGATCCGGACCGCACGCTCGGCCGTGTGACCGGTCCGCCGCCATCGCCGCCACTGCCCTGCCCGCTACCCGAACGCCCGCTGCCCGTACCAAGGCCACTGCCCGCAGCGCCCGTGCCATCACCGTCTTGCGTAGCGCCCGAGCGGGTTTCCGTGCCCGTCGAGGACGCGCGGGGCGCCGGCGGATCGCGCCGCAGGGGCTCCGGTGGGGAAGGCGCGGTGACGGGCTGCGGCACGGCCTCGCGCCCGGGATCGCCTTGCGCGCCCTCGGCAGCCGGCTCTTCGTCGTCTTCCTCCAGCGGCGGGGGTGGCGGCTCTTCGGGGGTCGTGACGGTCACCGTGAAGGCGGACACGACGGAACGCTCGACCGACTGGACCGCGCCCGGCGCGAGCGCGCGGATCAGGCCGTAGAATAGCGCGATATGGATGACGGCCACACCGGCGATCACCCAGGGATTGGGCTTGCGGCGCGTGGCGCTGAAAGGGGTTGGACTGTCCGACACGCTAAGACGAACGCCCCGCAATGCGGCTGCGTTCCGGAACCGTTATCGCGTTCAGAAAGCGAAACGGCGGCCCTTCCGAAACGGAAAGGCCGCCGCTCTTGCCACGCACGAGGCGGGACGTGTTCGCTATTTAGAACTCGTAGCTCACGCCGAGCTGGATCTTCCACAATGACGACGAGACGCCGATGAACTGGTCACGCAGGCCAACCGTGTTGCTGGCCGCATCGTATACGCCGCCGCCGGGCGAGTAGACGTAGCGGCCCTGGCTATCGATATTGCCGCGAACCAGCGCTTCGGAATACCCATACGAACGCCGGACATTCGCACCGCTATCGATCAGGTTCAGGAAGTTGTCGAAGTCCACGAACAGGCGCAGGCTGTCGTCACGCACGCCAAACACGCTCATCGGACCGGGGATTTCCTGGCCGAAACGCAGGTCGAGATCGTAATACCAGTCATTGCGGCAGCTGTTACGCTCCACCGTCTGACCGCGGAAATCGTTCAGGCAATCGTTGGCCGAAACGAATTGATCCACCGCATTGGCGAAGTTCGCATTCGAGAACACCACGTTTGGATCGTTCGGACCGGTCGGCACATAAAGCAGCGAGTTGAAATTGCCGCTCGCGCTGTCGTTGAATACCGAGCTCGACGCGTTCTGGAACACGATCGAATACGGACGGCCCGAGCTCGCGCGGAACACGAAGCCGAAGCTCGTGTCGTAATCGCCGAAGAACGCCTCACGGAAGTTGAGCGCCGCCGAGATGTTGTGACGGTTCTCGAACTCGCCCGTCGCAACGGCGACCTGCTGACGATCGGCAGCGGCAACAATGTCGAAGCTCGACGTCGCGGTGGAGCTGTTCGAATAGCGATTGTTCTCCGCATCGGTGTAGGCATAGCCGATGTTGAAATTGACGCCGCCACCATCGGTGAACAGGCCGCGATTCCAATGCTTGCTGAGCACGACCGAAGCGATCTTGCTTTCGAAATCCTCGCCATTGGTGAGCTGGATTTCATCGTCGCGGCTGGTGTTGAAGCAAGGTGCGGTGACGTTCGCGTATTGCGGCGGGCGACCGCCCTGATTGAGGAGAGTGGCGTTACAGCCATTCGCCGTCGGATCGATCGCACGATAGATCGGGCGCCCATCCACGCTGAAGCCGTTCAGGCCGAGGCGCGTGTCGACGACCTGCGAGAGATCGACGAAGTCCACCGGGTTCTGGAAGCGGCTGTAGATGAAGTCGAGGTTCAGGCGCCAATCGGCGAAGAAGCCGGTCGGTGTACCGAATTCGGTCGAAAGGCCGAGATTGGCACGCCACACGGTCGGCTGCTTGAAGCTCGGATCGGTCGACTGCGTGTCGGCCAGGCCGCGAGCGGACTGCGCCGCAGCATTGTTGACGACGCAGGCCGGAACACCGGTGAAGGTGTTCCCATTGGTCACGTCGGCACGGCTTCCCACGAAGCAACCATCCCGACCGGTCTGGCCGAAGCCGACCGCGAAACCGTTGTTCGAGAACGCGTTGGAGAAATACACCGCCGGATCGCCGCCGGTGAACCGGCCGACGCCGCCCTTGATCTGCGTGTTGCGGATGAAGCCGTCATTATAGACGTCGTAGGTCAGGCCGAGACGCGGAAGCACCACCGGATCGACCTTGCCGAAGCTATTGGCATTGGTGAAGCCATAACGGTTGAAGAAGGCGGGGTTGGCCGCCGGAGCGTCACCCGACAGCCATTCGACGCGCACGCCGGCCACGAGACCGAGCTGGTCGGTCGCCTGCCATTCGTCCTGGGCGTAGACGGTCCAGGTGCGGCGCTTCCAGTTTGCCGCGGCATCGTTGATGTCGCCACTCGCGGTAAAGTTGCCGTAGGCGCCCGCCGCCTGACCCGCATTGATGGCATCGCCATCGGGGAAGGTGTTGGTCCCGCCCGACAGCACACCGTTGGCGAAATCGTCGAGATTGTTGAAGGTCAGCGTGCCGGTGGAGTTCTGCGCGAACAGATTGAACACGTCGAGCTCGTTGAATTCGCCGCCGATCGTGATCGTGTGATCGTCGGCGTTGATCCGACCGAGCGCCTTCAGCTGAGTGACGGTGGTCTTGAGGTCGTTCGAAGTGCGCGAGAAGCCAGGGCCCGCCACGATCGAACCGTTGTTGCCGTTATTGTTCACACCGACGACGAAGCGCGGCATGGGCATGTCGCTCTGGGCTTCGCCGCCACCGACGGGGCCCTGGACGTCCTGCACTTCGGCGCGGCTGGCGCGGATTTCCGTGGTGAAAGTGTCCGACCAGTCGGAATAGAGGCGCAGCGAGTAATAATCGCTGGTCGTGCCTTCTTCCTCGAAGCTGTTCAGGCCAGTAAAGATACGGTTGTTGAGCGAGAAATCGTCTTCTTCGACGTTGATTTCCTCGAGCCGCTGATAGGTCGCCTCAAGACGCTGGTTTTCGGTGATGTAGGCGTCGATACGACCGAAATAGCGCTGGCTGTTTTCGGCCAATGCCGTCGCCTGTCCGCCGCTTTCGAAGCCATACACGCTGCTCAGGATGTCGGAGAAGCGGTCGAATTGCGCCTGCGTCACGAAGTCGACTTCGTTGGCGAAGCCCTGGCCCGGCAGGCCGGTCAGCTGGCTGTCGCCGAGATCGGTTTCTTCATAGCCGAGGAAGAAGAACAGGCGATCGCGGATGATCGGACCGCCGAGAGTGGCACCCCAGCGCTTCTCTTCATACGGAGCACCGTCGAAATTGGTGCCTTCGATGCTGTCGCCCTGCAGGCTGTCATCGGCATAGGTGAAGAAGGCAGAACCGTGGAAGTCGTTCTGGCCCGACTTGGTGACCACGTTGATCGCACAGCCGGTGAACTGGCCGTACTGAACGTCGAACGGCGCGAATTCGACCGAGGTCTCGCGGATGGCGTCGTAGGGAAGCGGCAGCGAGTTGCGGCTGGCGAAAGGCGTGCCGTTGAGGCCGAACAGGTCGGATTGGGCGATACCGTCAACCGTGAAGGCGTTGGTACGGTCGTTGCCGCCGAGGCAGGATACGCGATCGACTTCATTCGAACGGTCGAGGCTGACGCGCGGATCGATGCGGATGATGTCGCGGATGTCGCGGCTGATCGAGGGGAAGGCTTCGATGGTTTCTTCACCGAAGGACTGGCCCGGACCGATGGCACGCTGGCTGAGCTGGACGCGCGCGCCGGTGACGACGATCACGTTTTCCGCAGCGGCAGTCGCAGCACTCGACAGCGAGAAGGTGAGCTGGCTGTTGCCCTGCAGGTTGATGAAGACGTCTTCGACCGCCTGACCTTCGTAGCCGGGCGCAGTAGCGGTGACGGTATAGGGGCCACCCGTGACGAGACTATCGACACGGAACGATCCGTCGGAACCGACGCTGAGCGTGCGGCTGGTGCCGGTGCGAGTGTCGGTGACGACGACCTGCGCGCCCGAAAGCGGCGTGCCCCCTTCGTCGGTGACGAAGCCTTGCACACCCGAGGTGATCTGCTGGGCGGCGGCGGGCGTGGCGACGAGGGCGGCGCCGGCGGTGAGGCTGACGACGGATGCGGCCAGCAGATATTTCATCTTCATGGATTATCCCTAACTCGGAAGCGAAGAAAGTTCGGATCGAAAAACGGCGAAGTGCGTTGTTGCGAATCCCCCGCTAGGCGGGGTTCGTGACGTCCAAGCTATCGTTTTATGACAGCGTGATTACAAGATCGCGTGCTAAGTTACCGCATTGCAGCAGAGCCGCTAAGGCCCTGCAAATGCGCGGTTTTCTGGTGTGCCTGAATCGCAACACTGAAAGATTTTTACAAATGTCGCGGCGAGAAGTCGCTCCCACATGCTGCAATGCAGCAAGTCAGGCCAGATTGATCTCGCGCAGGCGCTGCATCAGAAAATCGTGGCTGGAGATCGGTTCGGGGCCGGTTTCGCCGCTCTTGGCATCGACACAGGAGTGCAGCGTCTCGATCACGTAATCCGGCCGAAAATGCAGGAAGAACGGCATGGAATAGCGCGCGCGATAGGCCGCCTCGCCTGTCGGATTGACGACGCGGTGGGTGGTCGAGCGAAGGCGGCCATTGGTCAGCCGATCGAGCATATCGCCGATATTGACGACGAGCGCGCCCTCGGGCGGATCGACCGCCAGCCACTCGTCTTCGGTGGTCAGCAGTTCCAGCCCCGCTTCTTCGGCGCCCAGCAAAAGCGTGATCGTGTTGATGTCGCCATGCGCGGCGGCGCGGATCGCGCCTTCGGCCTCGGCACCTTCCAGTGGCGGATAGCGCAGCAGGCGCATCACCGAATTGCCGTCCTCCACAGTGGCGGCGAAGAAATCGCGCGGCAGGTCCAGATGGAGCGCGATCGCTTCCAGAATGCGGCCCCCCGCCGCTTCGAACGCGGCGTAGAGCTCCGAAAAGGTTTCGCGGAAACCTTCGACCTCGTCCGGCCAGACATTCGGCGCCATGAATTCGGACAGCGCATGGCCTGAGGGCAGATCGCGCCCGACATGCCAGAACTCTTTCAGATCATGGACTTGGGCGTCCTTCGCCTTTTCCGTCCCGAACGGCGTATAGCCGCGCGCGCCGCCGCCGCCTTCGATCTTGTACTGCCGCTTGGTCGCATCGGGCAGCGCAAAGAAAGCCTTCGACATCTCTTCCGCCCGCGCGATCAGATCCTGCGGGATGCCGTGATCGCGCACCACGCCGAAACCGTATTCGGCGAAGGAGCGGCCCAGCTCGTCGGCGATTTCTTCGAGCGGGCGGGCAAGCGATACGGAAGCGATCTGGGACATGATGCGTCTCTAATGGGTCGGTCTAATAGGGAAGGAACAGGCCGGCGAGCGCGGCGCTCATCAAATTGGCGAGCGACCCGGCGGCCAGCGCGCGCAGGCCGAGCCTGGCGATGACGGGACGCTGATTAGGGGCCAGCCCGCCGGTGACCGCCATCTGAATTGCGATCGAGCTGAAATTGGCAAAGCCGCACAGCGCGAAGGTGACGATGGCGCGGCTGCGCTCCGTCAGCGCGGCCGCATCCAGCGCGCCCAATTCGATGAAGGCGACGAATTCATTGAGGACGATCTTGGTCCCGAAGAGGCCGCCCGCGATCTGCGCCTGGCTCCATTCGGGTATCCCGATCAGGAACATGACCGGCGCGAACACCCAGCCGAGCACCATCTGGAACGAGAGCGCTTCGTAGCCGAACCAGCCGCCGACCACGCCGAGCAGGCCATTGGCGAGCGCCACCAGCGCCACGAAGGCGAGCACCATCGCGCCCACTGCCACTGCCAGCTTGACGCCCGTCTGCGCGCCTTGCGCGGCTGCCTCGATCACATTGGCGGGGCGATGCCCTTCCTCGAAGGTTTCGGCGACCTCGACTTCGTGTGCCTTGTCGCCTTCGGTGATGGCGGCGGGCCCATCGCCGCTGATGCGCGTTTTGGGAAGGCTCAGCTCGCCTTCGGCTTCGGGCGAAGGTTCGCCATCGTCGGGCATGATGATCTTCGCCATCAGGATCCCGCCAGGCGCGGACATGAAGGCCGCAGCGAGCAGGAAGGGGAGATATTCGGGGCCGAGCAATCCGGCGTAGGCAGCGAGAATCGTGCCCGCGACGCCCGCCATCCCCACCGTCATCAGCGTGAACAGCCGACTGGGCGCAAGCGCCGCCAGATAGGGGCGCACCACCAGCGGGCTTTCCGACTGGCCGACGAAGATGTTCGCCGCCGCGCCCAGCGATTCGACCTTGGAGATACCCGTGACCCAGCCGATCGCTCCGCCGACACAGCGTACCATGCGCTGCATGATGCCGAGGTGATAGAGGATGGAAACGAGCGCGGCGAAGAAGATGATCACCGGCAGCGCGGCAAGCGCAAACGTGTTCGACAGCGGATTGTTCTCCGCTGCGCCGAACAGGAAGGCCGTGCCCTGATCGGCATAGGAAAGCAGCGCCGCCACCCCGTCCGACATGCCGCGGATGACCGCG
Source organism: Erythrobacter sp. HI0063 (assembly GCF_001635685.1). Taxonomy (GTDB): domain Bacteria; phylum Pseudomonadota; class Alphaproteobacteria; order Sphingomonadales; family Sphingomonadaceae; genus Qipengyuania. The sequence continues at coordinate 44,514 of NZ_LWFF01000333.1, read as the reverse complement.
CGCCCGCCGCTCGTCGCAAGCACCAGAAACGCCATCAACGCCTGCAGGGCGAAGGCGGCCGCCACCACGCGCAACCGGATGCGCCGCTTGCCGGTCGAAAGCAAGAAGGCGATGGCAAGGATCGCAACGATGCCGAGCAGGCTGAAGACGATGGGCGGCATGCGGGCCTTTCGCGCAGAGGCTGGAGCGGTGACTGGAATCGGGTAATTGCGGATGAAACCGACCGCTCTCTTGCGCGCGAAGCCGCGTTAGTCAATTTCGCGACCCTAGAAGCACACACAAACGTAGCCCCCATTTTCGGAGTCCCGCGCCATGAGCGAGCCGCACAACACCGCCCGCGCCAATGCCGCCAGCATGCCCTTGGGCCTGTTCGTCTATACGTTGCTCTATGGCGGGATGACGGTGCTGGCTGGCGTGCTGGCGTTCAAACAGGTGCGGTTGTGGCCGACCGATCTTGCGGTGGAGGCGGGCATTTTCGCCTTTCTTCTGCTCGTCGCGATCTCGAGCACTATCGCCCAGCTCTATGGCGAGAAGCTGGCCAAGCGGCTGGTCTGGTTCGGCTTTCTTCCCTTGGCGATATCGGCGGGGCTTATCCTGCTGGTGCTGCAATTGCCCGCCGCGCCCGACATGGTTCAATATCGGGGCGAGGACCTCGCCGCGTTCGAGCGCGTGCTGGCGCAGACCCCGCGCATCATGGCAGCGGGCCCGGCGGCCTATATCGTCTCGCTGCTGCTGAATGTCTGGATCTTCTCGCGCCTCAGGGGCGATGGAGAAGGCGGCACCATCGCGCTGATGATCCGAGGTGCGATCGCGTCCGCGCTCAGCCAGGCGATCGATTCGGTGATTTTCGTGACGCTCGCCTTTTACGGCCAGTTCGACATCACTCCGCTGCTGATCGGACAGGTGATCGCCAAAGTCACGCTGAGCGTGGTGCTGGTGCCGTTCCTGATTACCGGCGGCGTCGCCCTGGCGCGGTGGCTGGATCGGGACCTCGATCGGCGGGCTTGAGGGCAGTTCGCTCGACCGTGATTTTGCGCTCTATTGCGCAGTCACGTTCTCGATCAGTCGTTCATCCAGCCTGTCACCGTGCAAAACGGAAACATCCCCGGTCGTCTCAAGGACCACGGCGTGTACCTTGTCGAGATCGAGCGCATTCGCCTCGCGCAGCTTGGCGATGACGTCGCTCTTCGCGACCCGCGTCGTATCAAGCGCGTCTTCGCAGAACTGACCGTCCCGCATCAGGAATACGGGCGCGTTCTGCATCACGGTCTCTATGGTGTCCGAACTCCGGCGCAATTTCGCGGTGCCCCATTGGACGAAGAACAGGGCAGCCTGAGCGGCAAGGGACTGGCCGAATACCTGCCAGCTATCGGCGCCGGCGGCAGTCGCCAGTAGCGAGCCGAGCGCGATCGTCATGACGAAGTCGAAATTCGTCATCTTGGACAGCGATCTGAGGCCGTTGAGGCGGATCAATACCACCACCCAGAAAATGCCCATCGCGGCCAGGGCGAAGCCGCGGGCGACCAGATCGAGAAGCGTGTTTTCGAAGAACATGCCCGCTCAACGTCCAGAAGCGCAGGAGTGTCCCCTGATAATTGTTTGCCGCCGGATCAGGCCGAACAGCTCGCCCCGCCCAGTACGCAGAAGCGGGCGCAGTGCGGGTGATTAAGCGAGACCTCGCGCGAGGCTTCGGCAAGATCGCCGCCCATATCGAAACCGGGATCGTAGGGGATTAGCGTGCAGGCGGCGACGCGCGGCGCGGCTTCGCCCTTGCGGTGGACGACCATGCGGCTGGTCGCGCACATCACGTCCGCTGGCGATTTGTCGAGGATCGACCAGCAGGCGGTCGTGATCTCGGCGATGTCCTTGCTCTCGTCCATTTCGGGAAACAGCACCAGCCGCGCCGGATCGCGCGCATCGACGTGGATTCCCTCGCGCTCGAACAGGGCGGCATAATGCTGGCGCGCATCCGCCTCGCCCTCGCCCGGCAGCAGCCGCCCGGCGACGGCGAGCGAGAAGCCTTCGCGCGATAGCCAGCGCAGCCCGTCCATCGCGGCCTCCCAACTTCGGGGGCCGCGCTCCGCCTCGTGGACGGTCTGCGTGTGATGATCGAGGCTCACCCGCAGCGTCAGGCGGTCGCCATGCGCCTCGCGCAGCGCGACCAGCGCCGCCTCGTGCCGCCGCATCGGCTTCATCGCATTGGTCAGGACCAGCGCTTCGAAGCCGCGCCCGAGCGCATCGTCCAGCATGGCGAGCATGTCCGGATTCATGAACGGCTCGCCCCCGGTGAAGCCGATCTCGTGTGTGCCCATCCCGTCGATTTCGATCTCGTCGAGGAAGCGGGCGACGTCCTTCGCCGCGATATAGACCAGCGCATCGTTGGTCGGGCTGCTCTCGATATAGCAGCTCGCGCAGGCGAGATTGCACAGGGTTCCGGTGTTGAACCACAGCGTTTCGAGCGCGGTCAGCGGAACATGCGCGCGCGGCTCGCCCTTGGCCGTGACCTCGGGATCGGAAAACTTCTCGACCGGCAGCGCCGCCGCCTCGACCGCGAAGGGCGATGGGCCGGTCGGCGCGTTGCGCGATTTGGTGCTCGTACTCATGCGAAAATCCGTCTCAGTCTGGCGACCAGGGCCGCGTATTTCTTGGGCAGCGATCCGAACACGGTCGGCTCCCACGCGCCGAAGGCGGCGGCCTTCGAAATCTCGCTGCGGGTCGGGTAGGCGATGATGGCGCTGCCGAGAGCGAAAGTGCTCGTCTTGCCGGTGATCGATTGGGCGAGCGGGAGCAGCAATTCGCCCGCATTCACGCCCACCACGCTGGCGCCGAGCACTTTCTTGCCCTTCATCACCAGCTTGAGATGGCCCCTCGACGCCCCCTCGGCGACCGCGCGCTCGTTCTCGGAAAACTCCTCGCGCACCACCGTGATAGCATCGCCGTGCTTCTCGCGCGCGTCGCTCTCGGTCATGCCGACCTGGGCGATTTCAGGATCGGTATAGGTGCACCAGGGCAGCGCGGTATAATCCACCTTGGTCGGCAGGCCGGTGACGATTTCGAGCGCCACATTCGATCCCTCATAGCCCGCAACATGCGTCAGCCTGATCCCGTCGCGGCAATCGCCGATGGCGTAGATCGAGCGCAGGCTGGTGCGGCGCCGCTTATCAACGGCGAAGCCGTTCCTGCCGAGCTTAAGGCCGAGCTCTTCCGGTCCGAACCCTTCCACGCGCGCCGTGCGCCCGGTCGCGATCAGCAGGTGACTCCCCTCGACCGCTTCCGCGCCCTCGATCTCCAAACGGATCGATCCGGCCGCGCCCGACACGGCCTTCGCCTTTCCGTGGACGAAGCGCACGCCCTCTTCGCGCAAGGCTTCTACCATCACAGCCACGCTGTCGCGATCGTCGCGGCCCATGATGGCATCGGGCTCGATCACGGTCACCTCGCTGCCCAACCGGCGAAAGGCCTGCGCCATCTCCATCCCGATATTGCCGCCACCCACGATCACCAGATGGCCGGGCTGCTCGTCCAACTCGAACACATTCTCGTTGGTGAGATAGGGCACCCCGTCGACCCCCTCGATCGGAGGGACGAAGGGTCGCGATCCGGTTGCAAGGACGATGCGGGGCGCTTGCAGCGTCTGTCCCGCGACTTCGACCGAGTGCTTCCCCGTCAGCCGCGCATGGCCCAGAATGACCTCGCAGCCCATCTCCTCGAATGTCTCGACCGAATCGTGATGCTCGATATCGGCAATCGCGCGCCGGACCTGCCCCTTCACCCCGCTCCAGTCGATTTCGGGCGGCGCGATCCTGACGCCCATTCTCTCGCCCTTGCGCGCCACTGCGGCGCGCTTGGCCGCGGCGAGCAGCGCTTTCGACGGCACGCAGCCATTGTTGAGGCATTCGCCGCCCATCTTGTGACCTTCGATCAAGGCCACCTTCAATCCGAACAGCGCGCAGCCGCCCGCTGCGGTCAGACCGCCGGCACCGCCGCCGATCACGATCACGTCATGTGTGAATTTCATCGCTTGTCGCCTACCCGATAAAGCTGGCAATGCGAACCGGAACCCGCACACACGCCAATAAGGGCCGCACACGATGAACCTCGAAAACTCGCAGGACTATTACGGCAAGGTTTTGGCCGGATCGTCCGACCTGAAGACCGATGCCTGCTGCACAATGGAAGCGCCCCCGCCCGAAATCCTGTCGGCGCTGCGCAATGTGCACGAGGAAGTGAAGGCGCGCTATTACGGCTGCGGCCTCGTCGCTCCGCAGGCGATTGCGGGCTGCCATGTGCTGGATCTGGGATCGGGCAGTGGGCAGGATGCCTATATCCTGGCCCAGCTGGTGGGATCGGAAGGCTCGGTCACCGGCGTGGATGCCACGCCCGAACAACTCGCCGTCGCGCGCGGGCACGAGGACTGGCACCGCCAGCGCTTCGGCTATGACAAATCGAACGTCCGCTTCCTCGAAGGCGATATCGAGAAACTGGGCGATCTCGACCTGCCGGAAGGGCATTTCGACGTCATCGTCTCGAACTGCGTGATCAATCTCGTCGCCGACAAACGCGCCGTGTTCGAAGCGGCGCATCGCCTGCTGAAACCAGGCGGCGAGCTCTATTTCAGCGACGTCTACAGCGAGCGCCGCGTGCCCAAAAACCTGCGCGACGATCCGGTCCTGCACGGCGAATGCCTGTCGGGTGCGCTCTATTGGGGCGACTTCCTGGCGCTCGCCAAATCCTCCGGCTTCCTCGACCCGCGCCTCGTCACCAGCCGTCCGCTCGGCATCGGCGACAAGGCGGTGCAGGAAAAGCTCGACGGTATCGCCTTCCATTCGGCGACGTATCGTCTGTTCAAGCTCGACTTGCTGGAAAGCCAGTGCGAGGATTACGGACAGGCGGTCCGCTATCGCGGGACGGTTCCGGGGCAGGAGCGCGTGTTCGAACTCGACGGCCACCACCATATCGAAGCGGGCCGGATGTTCCCGATCTGCGGCAATAGCTGGAAGATGCTGGCCGACACGCGCTTTGCCGAGCATTTCGACTTCTTCGGCGATTTCATGACGCATTACGGCGTCTTCCCCGACTGCGGCGTCGCCGTGCCTTTCGGCGCGACCGGGCCCACATCCGACGCTTCCGCGCCCGCAGCCTGTTGCTGAACATCCTCGTAACCGGTGCCGCCGGCCTCTTGGGCGGCGAGGTCTGCGCGCGCCTTCTGAGGGAGGGGCACCGGGTGACCGGTCTCGTCCATCGCAACCGCGACATCCGCGCCAATGACGGGTCGGACGTCGCGATCGAGACGTTGGCGGGCGATGTCTCGCAACCGCATTTCGGCTGGAGCGAGGCGGACTTCGCGCGGATCGCCCAGACGCACGACCTCCTGATCCACTGCGCTGCGACTGTCCGCTTCGATCTGACCGACGAGGAATACGACGCCGTCAACGTGGCCGGAACGCGCCACGCGATTGCGCTGGCGGAAGCGGGCGGCATGGCGCTGCTCCACGTCTCCACCGCCTATGCCTGCGGGCGTCGGGATGGGCCGATCGCGGAGGAAGACCCGCTCCCCGAAACGGGCTTCGCCAATGGATACGAAGCGAGCAAGGCGGCGGGAGAGCGGCTGGTGCGTGCCTCCGCGCTCGACTGGGCGATCGCCCGGCCCTCCATCGTGGTCGGCGCATCCGATACCGGGGCGATCCGTCAATTCGACACGACCTATGCCGCGTTCAAGCTGATTGCCGAGGGCCGCGTGCGGCACATGCCTGCGCGCCCGAGCGCAAGTCTCGACTTCGTGCCGATCGACCACGTTGCGCGGGGGATCGTCGAACTGGCCGAGCGGATGGAGGCGGCCAGGGGCGGAACCTATCATCTAGTTTCGGTCCAGCCCCTCGCGGTCGCGGACTTCACCGCGACGATCGGCGCCTATCCGCATTTTCACGAACCGGAGCTTGTCCCGCCCGAAAACTTCGACGCCGCCATGCTTCCCGCGCTCGAACGCCGCCTGTTCCGGCGCGTAGCGGGGCTGTACGCCAGCTATTTCCAGCGCGATCCGCACTTCGGAGACGATAATTTCCGCGCCGTCACCGGGCTGGCCTGCCCCGTCACCGGATCGGATTACATGAAGCGGTTGATCGATTACTGCATCGCCGCAGGTTTTCTGGCCGAGCCGGACGCTCAACGCACGTCGGGATAATGCTTCGCCATCCGGTCCCGCAGGCCGAAAGCCCATAGCATGCCGACCTTGAAATAAATCCAGTTCGCCTTCCACGGCCCCCATTCCGCGATCCGCCGGTCCGATGTCTCGATCCAGCGGGGCACCAGCTTCACGCGACCCAGTGTCGCGAAGCGAACGCACAGATCCGCCTCTTCCATCACCGTATCGCCCGGAGTGCAGCCGCCGAGCTTCAGGAAATCGGCGCGGCGAAAGAACATCGCATGGTCGCCGAACAGGAGGCGTACGCCGCGCACGAACAGATGCGGGCGAGTAATCAGCGGCGCGTACCAGGTCTTGACGATATTGTGCGCGGTGGTGACCCAGCGGGTCTTGTCCGGCCCGCAAATGCGCGGCGTGAAACCCGCGAGCGCGATCCGCCTGTCCGCCAGCGTCTCTTCGATTACGGCGACCATGTCCGAAGGAGGTAGGGTGTCGCCATGCAACACGCAGACCAGATCGCCGCGCGCTTGGGCCACGCCCGCATTGATCTGGACCGCCCGGCCCCGTTCGCTCTCGATCACGCGCCACCCCGCCGCACGTGCAATGGCGACGGAAGCGTCCGCGCTGCCGCCATCCACCATCAGGATGTCGGCGGGCGGGGGATCGAGCGCCGCCAGCCTTTCGACCAGAGCCGGCAAGGCCTTGGCCTCGTCCAGCACCGGGATGACCAGCGCCACGCTCACTGGCCTGAAACCGCAGCGAAGTCCGGCCAACGGGCGAGATCGCCGGGCGTGTCGATATCGTCCAGCTCGGGCAGGACCGCAGGGCCGATCCCTTGCGCCGCGGCCCGCGCCAGCGTTTCGGCGAAGACCGTTTCGGTGCTCCACTCCATCTCCGCGAACAGGAACGGCATCGGGCGCGCCAGGCCGATCAGGTAATAACCGCCATCGCTCGCCGGGCCGATCACCACGTCGCGTTCCGCAAGCTCGCGCGCTGCGACGCGGAACAGTTCGGGCGTCACAGCGGGGCAATCGCTGCCGATGATGATGGCAGGCGCGTCGACCCGCACCATCCGCGCGCCGAGATCGCCATCGCCCTGTTCGACGACGCGGACATCCTTGCCGAACAACTCGCCGAACGCGGCCATCTCGCCTCCGGTCACGCGCAATTCGAACGGCAGCCCGCTCGCCTCAACCTGCGCCACCGTATGGTTCAGCAGCCGCGCATAGACCCGCGCCGCGCCCTCCTCGCCGATCGCGGGGATCAGCGCGTCTTGGCCTTTCCCGGAACCGGCAACCGCGCAAAGATCGATATCGTGGGAGACGCCATGGATACGGCGATAGCGCCGCGACGGGGGCCACGCAAAGGCAATGCGGCGCGCCATTCGCCAAGGCTTTCCACGGTCCGGCTTCCAAAGATCGCGAAGGCGCGATACGACCGCGCGATGCCGACCATTTCGACTCCTTCCGGTCCTGTGGAACTGACCGAAAAGCAGTTCGATGCGCTCGATCTGGCCGCGCGCCATTTGAATACCAAACAGATCGCTCGCGACCTAGATATCTCGCCGCGCACCGTTCAGGCGCATCTCGATGCGGCGCGCCAGCGGCTCGGCGTGGCGACACGCGTCGAGGCGGTTCAACTCCTCCTCGACACACCGTCTGCTACTACATGTAGCGCGACACCAATAGTCGATCCGGCCCCGGAACTGGCAGAAACTCCGTCGCCGAGGGGTACTTTCGAATTCCACGACGCAGCCGCCTTCAGGGAGCCTGCGCCATGGGTCGAAGCGCCTCGGTCATTGTCGGACATCGAGCCCCGGCATCTGGGAAAAGGCATGCGGGTCCTGCTGATCGTGGCGATCGCAGCCCTGACGATGGTTCTTCTCGGATCGGGCCTGGTGGTTGCGGACGCGCTGGCGAGCATGCTCGACTGATCGCGATCCCCTCTTCCGGCGATGCCATGCACGCTGGAGGAGATCATGTTGGACCTGCATCCCGACCGGGCTCGCTGCGATCGATCGGCGGCTTCCTTTCTCGCAACCACGGACGCCGATGGCAGCCGTGTAGCTCGCGCGGGCGGCAGATAGGGTCCGGATTCCATGCTGCGCAGCATTTCAGCCCGCCTCAATCGCCAAACATCGTTCGAAGCCAATCCGCTTCGGGACACGGGAAGCGGCCGATACGACGCCGATCATAATGGCGGTCTGCGTAACGCCTGCCCTTCACCGGCGATGCGATGCGGGGGACGGGTCGCCTACCTCGCCGAAAGGCTGAACGAGCTGGGGGTGGACAAACCTTCGGACACGGCGGCCTCGATACTTCGGCAATTTGGGTCGATCGCCGCCTTTACGTGCAGCGGCGAAAGCGAATTTCGCAGGATCCTCGGACAAGACGATGTCGTGAAGATCGTTCTGGCGACGCGCGATCTGATCGAAGCGGGTCTGCGCGAACAGCTCGACAGGACAATTCTCGCTCCCGACGATCCGGCCCTGCACCGCTATCTGGTCAGGCGGATCGGCCATCTGCGTCACGAAGTGCTGCTGGCCTTCTTCTGCGACGAGGCGGGAGGCTTCATCGCGGAAGAAACGCTCGCATCCGGCGTTCAAGACTCTGTCGCGATTTCGGCGAGGGTCGTCGTGCAAAAGGCGATGGCGCTCGACGCCCGCTCGTTCCTGCTCGTCCACAATCATCCATCGGGAACGCCCGTTCCAAGCGCACAGGACGAACGCGAAACGCGCGCCATCCAAGCGCTCGCCCAGAAGCTCGAACTGCGATTGATCGACCATCTCGTCGTGGGAGGAACCCAGATACGCTCGGTCTTCGAAAGGATTTCTCGCGATGACTAGTCGGTCCAGCGCTCTGCGGGATGAACTCGCGGATGAATTTCGCAGCCAGAGCCCCGAAACGTCCACATTGGTCGCTCCTAGGGGACGGGCGGCGATCGGCAAAAACGTGACCAAGCGATCGTCCGAAGCGATTACGACGACGAACGAGGCCGAGCTTCGCCTCGCCGCCAAGCAGGAACTCGAAGCGCGCGCCATGCGGGAGAGATATCTTCCAGAGGATCTGTGCGACGGTGCGACGTGGAACATTCTCGTCGATCTCTTCGTCAATCGGCTGGAAGAACGGGACGTATCGATCTCGTCCTCCTGCCTCGCCGCGCGCGTGCCCACTTCGACGGCTTTGCGCCACATCAACGATCTGGTGCGCAGGGGCTGGTGCCGCAGGACCAACGACGCCTCCGATGGCCGCCGCTGCTGGCTCGAATTGACCGACACGGCGGTGGCAGCCCTCTCGGACTATTTTTCGAGAAGCTGAAGATCGCGGCGCGCCGATCTGGTCGCCTTACCGCATCCGCGTGATCCAGAGGTCGAACAAGCGCGGCTCGTTGAGGCAGGCGAGCACGCCCACCCCATGTACCGCCAGCGCCACCAGCAGCACCCACCAGGCGCGAAAGATTAGAAACAGCTCGACCGCGATCACGGCGTTGATGACGAAAAAGCTGTAGGTCACGCCTGCAAACATCTGCGGCCGCGTGAGCGCAGTGAACAGCGTATCGCGACGTATTCGCTCGGCCATGATGAAGCGACGACCCTCTCGTCAGGTGTGGGCGTTGATTTCAGGGAAACGGGCGCGATTACAAGCGAAGGGTGGGCGCAGATGGGTCCGAATGCGATGTTTACGGTTGTAGTGTTCGAGACGGCAGAGTCCTAGGGTCACATGACGACATACAGATGCGTCTTCGTTACTTACGCAGATCCATCCAACGTAAGTCTCTCAATCTTTAGGGCCGCACATTTTTCCGCCACAAACAAGGCAGCTATTGACTAATCCTGTATCGCAAAATTTTAACAACTTAAAATTAGAGTAAGTTGAACTATCATGAAACGATGCACCGCATCAGGAACAATTATAAGAATAGAGAAAAATGATAGCAATTACCGAAGGAATAAATACAACTTGACTTTCAAAAATGATATATCCTGTGATAATCAACCAGGGTGAAGCTTGGGCTGTCGCAAGTGCGGTTGCACTACTGCCAAGCGATAAGTTCGCTGCTCCACCGACACCAGCGTCCACGTCTATTCCGGCGCTAAATCCCAACCGACCCGATTGGGGATCGAATGCTATATCCGAAGCGACCCCACCACCTAAAATCCCCTATCCCCGTGCGGAACCACTTAATCCCAGTGAAGGTACTGAACAATATATGCTAATTGTTGTATCTACCAATTCACATAGGAGACCGCTCCCTTGATCTGATGGCGCCATTCCATCACGCCAAATAGATTCATCTGGTATCCCTCGGTCCGTACAGACCTTGCGAGCGTTAATATTTATTAAAATCAGCTTATCGCCGTCATAGATGAGGCTGTTGAAGTAGTTGCAAGTTTCGACGCTTCGCAACCCCGTCGGATCGGTAAAGTTCACCGGATCGCCGCCTACGTAATTTTACATATTCATGCCATCGGCGTATCCGATCGGGTCGGTTTGCATGAACCGGCCAAGGGTGGGCGAGTACATGCGGGCCTTGTAATAATAGGGGCCGAGTTCCGGCAGCCAGGCCTGTCCGGTATAGCGGAACCGCCCAAGTCCCGCTCCGCCCGGAATGCCGTATTCGTCGTAGCTGTTGATGCCGAGGAGCGCGCCCGAGGCGTTCGAGACTGCCGTCACCGAGCCGCGCTCGTCGGTATGGAGGTAGCGGCGGTCGCCCGTGCCGGAGCCTTCGTACCAGACCAGCGGATTGTCGACGCCCGGCCCGTGGACGTAGCGGCGCATCATCTGGTTGGCGCCGTTATATTCGGCGATCATGTCCACCCCGTCATAGGCGAAGCGGGTGTCGGTCGACGGGCCGGTATAGCGATAGAGCCGCCCGATCGGATCGTAAATCAGCGAGCCCGAGCCGCCCGGATGCGAGTAGCTCGTCAGGAAGTTCTCGCTCGAATAGCCGAACGCGTCGCTGCCCGAACTGGTGAGGTTGCCGCGCGCGTCGTAGCCGAGCGAGACACCGCCTGCCTGCGTATACTGGTTGAGCCCGTTCGCCGTGTAGTAACGATCGGCATTCGCCAGCTGGTCGAAGGCGTAGCTGTCGTTCGACTGGGTCGTCTGCGCGATCTGGCCTGCCGGATTGTAGGAGAAGCCGCGCGTGTTGTCGCCATTGCTGCCCGCGATATCGGTGACCAGCGAGCTCAACCGCCCGACCGGATCGAATGCCATCGATTGTGTGGTGCCGTTGGCGAAGGTGATGGAACTGGGGTCGCCGGCGCTGTCGTAATTCCACGTCGCAAGCGCAGTACCGCCATATTCGCGCAAGTACCGCATCGATCCGTCCGCGAGATAATCGTAGGTGACGTAGAACCCGTCCGCCCAGGTCATGCGCGTCCTTCGTCCGGCGGCATCGTATTGGTAGCTGGTGGTTCCGTAGGGGCCGGACTGCGACGTGTTGCGGCCAAGGGCATCGTGCGCGAAGCTCAGCGTCTGGCCGTTCTGCACGGCCTGCGTCAACCGGCCCATCAGGTCGAAGGCATAGGTGGCATCGGATTCGCTGCCGGGCAGGTTCTTCGAGGTCAGACGGCCGAGATTGTCGTAGCCGTAATATATCGTCTGCCCATCGCGCAGGCGGCGGCTGGTGACGTTGCCCGCATTGTCGTAGCCCAGCTGTTCGTAATCGTTCGGGTTGGAGGCGTTCTTCGATCCCGCATAGGGGAACCGGGTCTGCGAGAGCCTGTCGAACGTGTCGTAGACATAGGTCGTGCGGTTGCTCTCCCCATCGGTCAGCGTCTGGGTGCGGCCGTTCAGAGTGAAGGTCGCGACGTAATCGTTACCGACCTCGGCCGTGCCAACACCGCTTTCGACGCGCACGATCCGATCGTCGCCGTCATAGTGATACCGCGTAATCCGGTCCGGCCCCTGCGTGCCCGTGGTGGCCAGCGTGCAGGCGGCGGGAAGGCTCGCATAGGTCGAGGGGTTCATCCTGACCGCGACACATTCGAGCCGGTTCTGCGCGTCGTAGCCGTATTGGGTGAGGCTGTAGATCTGGCTGCCCGAGACGAGCCGCTGCTGCGTGCGGCGGCCATTCGCGTCCACGATGTTCTCGACCCTCTGGCGCACGTTCATCCCGTCGAGATTGCTTTGCGCAGTGCCGGGGGTGGTGCCGACATCGGCATAGAGGACCTGTCCAGCGCCGTCATCCGTATAGCGGATGGCCTGACGCGGCATGGCGCCCGGCCCGCTGGAGGTATTATAGAACTGGACGGTCTTGCGGTTGTAGTAGCTGGGCGGCGGCGGGCCGGCATTGTAGCTGGACTGATCGCTGTCGTAGCGGATCGCCATCGTGTAACCGGCGTTGCTCGAGATGCGGTCCAGCCGGAAGGGCGAGAAGCATCGTTGGCTGCGCCGCCTAAACAGCCGCCTCCCAGCTCCCCACCGCCGCCGCCAAGGCCTCCACCCGGAATTGCAGGCTGCCCGTTCTCGAAGCATTCGGTCTGCACCATCCAGGTAAGCGAATAGACGACGCCATTGGGACGGCGCACTTCGACCGGAAGCCCGCAGCTATTCCCGTCCGTGCTGCAACCCGGCCCGGCATATTGCGCCTGGCCCCCGGGATACATCGACAGAGACGAGGGGGAATTATATGTGATCTCCACTCCCTGGGGAGGGGAGCGGTAGGTCCACGCGACGCCGCTTCCAGTCAGCGTGCCGCCATTGGCCTTGGCCGATATCCAGGTGGAGCCCGAAAGCGTGAATTTCTCCGACACCTTGCCGAGGCTGACCGTCGCCACCGTGCCGCTGTTCGTGAGCTGGAGCGTGCCGCTCCAATTGTCCTGAAGACCGTTCTGCCCGTAATGGCGCACGAGCGCGATCGCCCCGTCGCCCGAGCCGATGCTGCCTTCGAGGATGTCGAGATAATAGCGCCCATTGGTGAGATCGACGCCGTTCTCGTCGGTCGCAACCCACGGATCGACCGGCGCGGCGGTCTACTGCGCCATGGCGGGTGCCGAAAGGCCTGCGCAAAGAATGGCCGATGCCAGCAGGCCGATCTTGCCTGCGTGCGCTCCCAATAGGCTCATGGAAAATCCTCCCCGAATGAAGACGATCGAAGCCGTGGGCCAACCTCTCCTGCGAGGCGCCCGAACATTGGCTTGCGACCGGTTTTTAAGAAATCAGCGGCCGGTGGTGCGGACCCGCTTGCGATTATCGGCCTTGTCGTGCCGTTATTCGTCCCGCCCGAACGCTGGACCTTCACGAGCCGACCCTTCGCATCGTAAGTATAGGTCGTCGTCTCCGACGCCTGCCCCGCAGACGCACAAGAAAGCGCCGACAGCGCCAGTACCATCGACCGTTTCACCCGTCGGGCAGTCCAAAACACTGCCCATGACGATTGCGCGGTGACCGCTTTCATAGCTAGAATATAAGGGTTGGCGGATCGCTCGGAGAGCACTGAAGAGACCAGGATCTCGGTTGCGCGACCACACAAAGGGCGTGGGGCGGCGTTGCGGTTGAGTCGCCGGGACGCCACTCTCCATCATTTATTGCGAAGTTCGATGAAATGGTGAGCCCTGCTGGGTTCGAACCAGCGACCTACTGATTAAAAGTCAGTTGCTCTACCGACTGAGCTAAGGGCCCACGCGCGCAGCTTCGACGCGGTTGGTATGGCGCGCCCTAGGGAGCGGGCGCGGGGCGGTCAAGCGGGTCGATAGCTGACGCAGCGTTCGGCCCGTAAAAGGATCGCGCCAATGGGGGGCGATCGCGGCCGCGGGGGCGAGCACGAAGGAGCGGGTGCGAAAGGCCGGATGGGGAATCGTCAGCCGGTCGGAAAGGACTACGCCGCCGTCCCAGAGGATTAGATCGATGTCGAGCGGGCGGCCCCGCCAGCGTTGGCCTTGCCGGCGGCGTCCGAAGGCGCGTTCGATAGTCTGAGCCCGTGAGAGCAGATTTTCCGGGTCCAGATCGCTCGACACCAGGGCTGCGGCGTTGGCGTAGCGGCGCTGCGACGGGCCGATAGGTGCGGTCGAGAGAATGGGCGACACGGCCTCCACTGCCACGCCCGCCTCTTCGAGCGCTTCGAGCGCGGCCGTGATGACCGCATGTGGGCCCCCGATGCCCGGCACGCGCATGTTCGATCCCAGCGCGACAAGGTAGCGATGCGCGCTCAGATATCCTCGCAGAGACGACCGTAAAGCTGCGGGCGGCGATCGCGGAAGAAGCCCATGCCCGCACGGTGAGTCGCCGCCCGGTCGAGATCGAGCCGCGCGGTCAGCACGCCGCTTTCATCCCTGCCGTATTCGGCAAGGTAATCGCCCCATTCGTCGGTAATGAAGCTGTGGCCGTAAAAGCTCTGGCTGCGGTCCGCCGGGCCTTCGTGGCCGATGCGGTTGGCGGCGGCGACGGGCATGCAGTTCGACACCGCATGGCCCACCATCGCGCGCCGCCACATGCGGCTGGTGTCGAGATCGGCGTCATAGGGTTCGGACCCGATCGCGGTGGGGTAAAGCAGGACTTCAGCCCCCTTCAGCGCCATCGCCCGCGCACATTCGGGATACCATTGGTCCCAGCACACGCCGACGCCGATGCGCGCCGTCCCACCTTCACAAGCGATATTCCACACCTTGAAGCCGTCGTTACCGGGGCGGAAATAGTATTTCTCCTCATATCCCGGACCGTCGGGAATGTGGCTCTTGCGATAGGTCCCCCTGATCGCGCCATCTGGGCCGATCATGGCGAGCGTGTTGTAATAATGGTGCCCATCCCGCTCGAAGAAGCTGGTAGGGATCGCGACCTTGTGGCGCGCGGCGAGCTCGCGCATCGCGGCGACGCTTTCGTCCTGCTCCGTCGGGCGCGCGCGGGCGAACAGCGCCTCGTCCTCCTCGCGGCAGAAATAGTCGCCTGCGAACAGTTCGGGCGGCAGGATCAATTGCGCGCCTTCGCCCGCCGCCTGTTCGACCAGGTCGGCGACGGCGGCGATGTTGTCGGCAGGCTCGGGCCGGGCCAGCGGCAATTGCAGGACGGACAGGGTCAGCGCTCTCATGCGCGCCGAATTAGGTTTCGCGCAGTGCGAAGTCCACCTGGATATAGACGTCGGACCGCGTGGTGCCGACCATCATCGAGGGCGAGCGGGTGGGTATCCGCGATTGCGGCGGCGGAGGCGGGGCAACGGGCGGCGGCGCAGCGGACTGTTGCACCATAGCGTCGCTCATGGCTTCCGCCCCGCGCAGATAGGTCTGCCCCTGCGTGCCGCCCCCATCGCGGATGTAGAGCACTCGGCTCACCTCCATCCCCGCAGCCTTGGCATAGGCTTCGGCCCTTTTGCGCGCGGCCTTGTAGGCGTCGGCATAGGCAAGATTGGCGGTCGCCTCGGGATCGGTCATCGACAGAGACGGGCCGGAGACGATGTTTGCACCCGCTTCCGTCACCGCAGTGACCGCCTCACCCGCGCGATCGGGATTGCGCATCGTCACTTCGACCACATTGGCGGCCTGATACTGGCCCTTTCGGTCGCCATATTCGACGCGCCTGACAGTGACGGCGCGGGTCTGGATGTCCTTTTCCGCCACGCCGAGCTGGCGCAGGGCCGCCACGATCTCGGCGATCTTGTCCTGATTGGCCTCGCTGGCGGCGCGGGCATTGCCGGCAAAGGTTTCGATTCCGGCCTGGAACTGCGCCTGGTCGGGCCGCGATTCGGCCTGGCCGCTGGCGCTGACGGACAGCAACGTCTCGCCGTGATCGACGCCGCGCGCTTCATCGGCCCGATCGCCGCAAGCCGCCAGAGCGAGCGGTGCAACGGCCACGAAAACAAAGCGTTTCATACAAAACCCCCCGATGTGATAGTGTCACACCGGGGGATTTGCATTCGGTTTACTGAACGATGGCTGACAGGATCAGCGCTTCCTGAACAGCAGCGTCATCCGATCGCTCTCGCCAATATTCTCCAGTTCCGGCTTCTTGCCGCCCCAGCTCGGCGGCATCTGCCAGACACCGCCTTCGTGGTCCGCGCTGTCGAGCGGATTGGCGTTGATGTCGCTCATGCCGACGAGTTCGAAGCCGTGCGCTTCGACCAGCGCGATCACGTCTTCCTGCCGCAGATAGCCGTTGGCACCGGTGGTGTAATCGCCCGGCGCATCGGACTTGGCGCGGTGCTGGACGATGCCGAGCATCCCGTCCTCCTTGAGAAGGCCCCGCATGCGCATCAGCTCGGTGTAGAGCACACCGGACCGCATCAAGTTATGCATCTCGCGGAAGACGAGCACGCGATCGACCTGGCCCTTCAGTTCTTCGGGAAGGTCCTGCGAAGCGTAAGTCGAGATCGGTGCGCCGGACAGATTCCAGCCGCCCCGCGCCGTTTCGAAATCGCCCGGTAGCTTGGCGAAGTAATTCGCAAACCGCTCGCCATCGGCAGCGGCGGGATCGGGCGTCAGCCCGACATAGCGGCCCTGCGCGCCCAGATAGGGCACCAGCACGCGCGTGTACCAACCGCTGGCGGGCATGTAATCGACCACGGTCATGCCCGGCTTCACCTCGAAGAAATCGAGCGTTTCGAAGGGATGGCGGTATTGGTCGCGGGCGCGATCCTCGGCCCGGTTCTCCATCGCGAGGGCGCGGGTCAAGGCTGCGTGATGGGCGTGGTCCATCGCCATCGAACCGGCGTGCGAGCCCATTTCGTGACCGGAATGGTCCTGAGCCATGGCAGGCGTGGCGAAGGCCGCGAGCGCGCAGGCGGCGGCAAACAGGATACGCATCGAAATCTCTCCCTGATTTGTCGCACCGGCTTCTGCCCGGTCAGCCTCCCCCTGACAAGCGGGCACACCGTACCTATCTCCCTTTGCGAAGGAGATTACAAATGGCTAAGCAACAGGCGATCATGGCGGGCGGGTGCTTCTGGTGCACCGAAGCGGTGATGAACGACGTGATCGGCGTGGACGAGGTCGAGAGCGGCTACATCGGCGGCGATGTTTCCGATCCGACGTACAAGCAGGTGTGCAGCGGCAATACCGGCCATGCCGAAGCGGTGCGGGTGACGTTCGATCCCGACCGGATCGCGCTCGCCGACCTTTACGACGTGTTCATGGGGACGCACGATCCGAGCCAGCTGAACCGGCAGGGCAACGATGTCGGCACCCAGTATCGCAGCGCGATCTTCCCCTTGGACGATGAACAGCGCAGCGAAGCCGAAGCCGCGATCGAACGCTGGAATGCCGAGCACGACAAGGACGCGGTGACCACGATCGAAGGCCCGGCCGAATGGTATCCGGCGGAAGACTATCACCAGGAATACTGGACCGGCGAAGGCCAGCGCAATCCCTATTGCCAAGCGGTGATTCCGCCCAAGCTGATGAAATTGCGCAAGAGCTTCCAGAAATATCTGAAGGAAGACGCCTGAGGCTATCAGTCCGGGGCGCGCCATCGGGCGATGAAAAACCCGTCCATGCCGCCCTGGTCCGACAGCATGCCGGGATCGGTGCGTAGCCAGCCTTCGCCGGTTGGTTGCACGCCGTCCGGTAGCTCGTCCTGCGTGATCGGAACCGGATCGAGCGCGGCGCGCGCGGCCTGATCCTCCCCCTCCTCGCGCTCCAGCGAGCAGACCGTGTAGACCAGCGTTCCGCCCGGTTTCAGCCAGCCCTGCGTGCGCTCCAGCAGCGCCGTTTGCAGTTCGGTCAGTTCCTCGATCTGGCGCGGGCCGATGCGGTGGAGCACATCGGGATGGCGGCGCGCAGTGCCGGTGGCGGTACAGGGCGCATCGATCAGAATCGCGTCGTAATGGTGCTTCGGCTCCCATTTCAGCGCATCGGCGCGGATCGTCCCGGCGGAAAGACCGGTGCGTTTGAGGTTGGCCTTGAGGAGATCGAGCCGCTGCTTCGAAATATCGAGCGCGGTCACTTTCCACCCCTGCGCCGCGAGTTGCAGCGTCTTGCCCCCCGGCGCAGCACACAGGTCGAGCGCAGTGCGGCCCTCCCCTGCCCCGAGCAGGCGCGCGGGCAGGGATGCCGCCAGATCCTGCACCCACCATGCACCGTCCTCGAAACCGGGTAGCGTCTCGACTGCAGCACCGCGCGGCAGGCGCAGATGGCCGGGCATCAGGCTGTCTGCGGCGAGCTGGGTCTTGAAATGCTCGGTTTGGGCGGAATCGCGCAGCGTCAGGTCGAGCGGGGGCGGCTCGGCCAGACCGGCGGCGATGGCTTGCGCCCGCTCGCCCCAGCGCGCGGCGACTGCATCGGGAAGCGTCGGCGCCTTGGGCAGTTTCGCTTCGCGCTTGGTCAGAGTCGAGAAGACGCCGTGCGCCAATCGGCGTGGTCCGCCAGACAGCAAAGGAAGCCCGGTCGCGATCACGGCGTGGAGCGGCGTACCCAGTC
This sequence comes from Erythrobacter sp. HI0063, assembly GCF_001635685.1. Lineage (GTDB taxonomy): Bacteria > Pseudomonadota > Alphaproteobacteria > Sphingomonadales > Sphingomonadaceae > Qipengyuania. Next base: position 26,026 of record NZ_LWFF01000333.1, on the reverse strand, counting down.
GCAGCCATTGCGCCAGCATCAGCCGCAGGACCTGCCGCGCTTTCGCATCGTCGGGCAGATTCTGGCGCGTGGCGCTGTCGATCAGCGCGTCGAAATCGATCGCCCAGCGCAGGGTTTCGCTCGCAATGGCGCGGGCGAGCGCCTTGTCCTCGAACTTGCGGATGTCGGATGTCGCCGCGCCGAAAGCGACATCGAGCGTCTCGCCCCGCCGGAGAACGGCATCGAGCAGGCGAAGCGCGGCGCGGCGCGCGTGGATACCGGGGGGTTGAGCCATGGCGCTGCCCCTAAAGCATCGCGCGAATAAGTGGGAACCGGTTTTTCGCGCAATGCTGTAAAGCCGATGCGGCACCAGGGGCTACGCTTGAAACTTCGCGCCAGCCTGCGCATTTCACCATTATGGAAAAGCGCGCCACCAAACGTCCCGAAGCTTTCGAGAAGCCCGCCCACTGGACGAGCGAACCGCCGCCCAAGCCGGAAAAGCCGGAGATGGACGAGGAACTGAGCCCGACGCGCTATGGCGATTGGGTAAAAGACGGCATCGCGATCGATTTCTGATCGCTTGCAAGAAATCCGGGGTCTTCGGGCCTAAAGCGGCCGAAGCGTGATCTTCAGGCCGTCCTTGGGCTGCGGGATCGGCCAGGCCTGCCATTCCGGCTCGTAACCCGGCTCGACCTCCACGCGATACCGCGTCAGCATCTGCGCCATCAGGATCTTGATCTGCATATAGGCGAAGTGGAGCCCCAGGCACATATGCGCGCCGCCGCCGAAGGGCACCCAGGCGTATTTGTGCCGCGCCTTCACCGCCTCGGGCGTGAAGCGCAGCGGATCGAACCGGTCCGGATCGGGCCAGTGTTCTTCCATGTGGTGGACAAGGTGCGGATTGATCCCGACCCGCGCGCCCGCCGGGATGGTGTAGCCGCCGAATTCGAAGCTCTTCAGCGCGCGGCGCGGGATCGAAGGCACCGGCGGGACCATCCGCAGCGCTTCCTTGAACGCCATTTCGGTCAGCTCGGGCTTGGCCAGATCCTCGTAGGCCAGACCGCCGCCATCGTTCGTGATCGCGCGCAATTCCTCGCGCAGCCTGTCCTGCCAATCGGGATTTTTTGCCAGCAAGTGCACCAGAGACGTCGCACTCGACGTGATGGTGTCGTGCGCCGCCATCATCAGGAAATTCATGTGGTCGACGACCGCTTCGACGCTCATCAGGCTGCCGTCTTCGAATTCGGCGGTGGCGAACTGGCTGAACATGTCCTGCCCGCCTCCCTCGGCCCTGCGGCGTTCGGTCTCGCGGGTGAAATAGTCGACGAGGAAGGCGCGGCCATCGACGCCCTTCTTCATCTTCGTGAAGGGCAGCGGGCGGCGCACCGGCGCGATCGAGGCCTGGACCATGTCGATGAAGGCCTGATTGATCCGGTCCGCTTCCGGCCCGAACGGCAGGCCGATGAAACTGTCCGCCGCCAGATCGAGCGTCAATTGCTTGATGGCGGGATAGAACTCCATATCCCCCGCACCCCACTCGTCCATCCGCGCGGAAATCCCGCGATTGAGGCTGTCCGCATAATGCCGCATGGGGCCGGGCTTGAACGCGATCGACAGCGCGCGGCGATCGGCGCGGTGATGGTCGAAATCGAGCAGCATCAGCCCGCCGGGAAACAGGCGATGCAGCACCGGGCTCCACCCCTGATCGCTGGAAAAGATCTTCGCCCGGTCGAACAGCATCAGCTCGTTCGCCTCCGCCCCGATCAGTGCGACGTGCCAGCCGCCCATGGTATGGACCTTGTAGACGGGGCCATAGGTCTCATACATCCGCCGCGCGAAGGCATGCGGATCGGCAAGCTGATTGAACGTGTGGCCGACCAGCGGCCAGCCTTTTTCGCCCTGAATGTGGTCGAGCGCTTCTTCCGGCAGGCTGTCGCGCCAGCTTTGTGGCGTGAATTCGACCGGCTGATGCGGTGCTATGGTGGCCATGGCTCTCTCCGGATTACTTACACATGTGTAAGCACCTCTCAGCCGGGAATCCACCCCGCCAGTTCGCGCCGCAACAGCCCCTCCAGCATCGTCAGCCCGGCATCCGAGGTGTTGAGGCAGGAAAGCGCCGCGAAATGCTCGCCCCCCGCTTCCTTGAACTGATCGCGCCCCTGCATCGCCAGTTCCTCCAGCGTTTCGAGGCAATCGGCGGAAAAGCCCGGCGCGGCGATGGCAATGCGCCTGGTACCCTTCGCGCCCTCTTCGGCCAGCACCGTGTCGGTCGCGGGTTCGAGCCATTTGGCGCGCCCGAAGCGGGACTGGAAGGTTGTGCGAAACCTTAAGTCAGGCCGGTTCATGCGCGCTTCCAAAAGCCGCGCAGTCTTCTGGCAATGGCAGTGATAGGGATCGCCCAGATGCAATGTCCGCTCCGGCATGCCGTGAAAGCTCAGCATGAGCAGTTCGGGTTCGAAATCGAGCGCATCCAGCTGGCGCGCCAGATCATCGGCCAGGGCATCGATATAGAGCGGATCGTCGTGATAGGGTGGCAGCGTGCGCAGGCTCGGCTGCCAGCGCATTTTCGACAGGGTTTCCCCCGCCTTGTCCACAACCGTCGCCGTCGTCGCCGCGCAATATTGCGGATAGAGCGGGGCCAGCAGAATGCGCTCGCAGCCCGCATCTTTCATGGCGGTCAGCCGCTCGGGGATCGACGGATTGCCGTAGCGCATCGCCCAGTCGACCGTGACGCCCTCGCCCAGCCGCGCCTGCATCTTTTCGGCCTGCGCCTTGGTGATCGCGGCCAGCGGCGATCCGTCCTCGGTCCACACCTGTTGGTATGCATGGGCGCTTTTCTTGGGACGGGTGTTGAGGATAATGCCGCGCAGGATCGGCTGCCACGCGATCGCGGGAATTTCGACCACCCGCTTGTCGGACAGAAATTCGCCGAGATAGCGCTTCACCGATTTCGCATCGGCTCCGTCGGGCGTGCCGAGATTGACGATCAGGACGCCGATTCTGCCGGAACGGACGGGGGGATGGTCTGCGGGGAGGGTTTGGGGCTGCCAGGTCATGGCCTCGCTCTAGAGCCCTTCCGACAGGAGCGGAAGCCGTCGGAAGCGCAGGCCGGTCGCCGCGTGCAGCGCATTGGCGATGGCGGGCGGCGCCACTGCGACGCCGAGCTCGCCCGGATCGAAAGGCGCTTCCTCACTGGCGAGGAAATCCACGCGCAGGTCCGGCGTATCGCCAAGCGTCGGCAGCATCAGCGCGCCGAGGCGGCGATTTTCCGGCATGCCGTCGCGATAGACCGCGCTCGCCCCGGTGGCGAGCGAGAGGCCGAAGATCAGCCCGCCCTCGATCTGCTGGCGCGCGAGATCGAGATTGGGAATGCGGCCGATATCCGCGACCGCCGACAGGCGATCGACGCGCACGCCGCCCTCGCCCAGCCGCGCCTGCGCGACGCAGGCGATGAAGCCGCGCGCTTCGCCAAACGCCATGCGGATCAACGCCAATCCCTGCGAGGTGCCTTCGACGCCGCCATCCCACTCGCCGAGCCGCGCCGCCGCGCGCAGAACCGTGGCGGCGCGCGCATCCTGGCCGAGCAGCGACAGGCGATAAAGCAGCGGATCGCGCCCTGCGATTTCGGCCAGCTCGTCGAGGAAGCACTCGGTGGCAAAGCCGGTATAGGCGGCGGAATTGCCGCGCATCCGGGTGGTGGGCAGGTCGATCGTCACCGGGGCGTGATCGACCACGACATTCGGGATCGCATAGGGCGGCACCGCCCCTTCGCAGGCGAGCGGATCGGCCTCGCCCGCCGCCGCCTCGATCGCGGCCTCGACGGTGCGATCGTCGAACAGGCGTGCGCCGAATTCGCGCATGGTGGCAGGCATTGCCAATTTCGCGCGCCACGCTACCGGCTGGCGATCCGTATTGGGGTCGAGCCGGGCGCTGAGCGCGATGGCGGCAGGCGTGCGCGGCGGCACTGCCTTGAATTCCTCGCCGCGCGGCCATGTCAACTGCACCGGGCGGCCTACTTCGCGCGCGATCAGCGCCGCCTCAATCGCGTGCATGCTCTCCAGCCGCGCATCGAAGCTGCCGCCTGCCGCCACCGGATAGATCGCCACGTCGCGTTCGGACAGGCCGATCGCCTTCGCCGCGACCCGGCGCGCGGCGGCAGGAGCCTGGCTGGCGATCCAGAGTTGCAGCCGTCCGTCGCGATACAGCGCAGTGGCGCTTGCAGTCTCGACCGGCGCGTGGAGCGCGGGCGCGATGTCGTAACGGCGGGTGAGCGTGGGCGTCTGCATCGCCTCGGTATCGCCCAGCACCGTAAGACGCTCGACATCCGTGCGCTCGAGCGCCTCGCCCAGGGTGGTCTCGACCGCGTCGCTTTCCACGCCACCCGGCCCCGCAAAACGCGGTCGCAGCCTGTCGAGCGCCCTGTCCGCCTTCCACCAGCTATCCGCCACTGCCGCGAGCCAGAATTTCGAGCGCACGAGCGCCACCAGCCCTAGACCGCGCGCGGCCTCCTCCTCGAACCCGACCAGTTCGCGCATTCCCCAAGCCCCGTGCCTGATCGAGACATAGACCATGCCGGGCAGGCGTATATCGCCCGCGAAGGGGAAGCTGCCATCGACCTTGGCGGGCAGGTCGAGGCGGGGATAGGCGCTGCTTGCCGGAACATCGCCGGGCAGCGGTTCTTCCATCGGTGCCTGGGGCCGCAGCGGGGGTGGATCGGGCGGCGTCATCCGCGCGGCTTCCGCCGCCAGCTCGCCGAAGCGAGCGCGCCGCTGCCCATGCGTCACGATCCCCTCGGCGACCTCGCATTCCTCCCACGCGACGTCCCAGCGCTCCGCCGCCGCCATCGCCAGCATCGCCCGCGCCGCCGCGCCCGCCGCGCGGCAATCGCTTTCGAAAGCGGCCAGCGTGCTGCCCCCCGCCGTGGCGGCGAACGGTTCGGAGCGGGCGAAGCGGTTCGCGAGGAAGCTGTCGGGCTCACCCGCCAGATCGGGCAGCGCGGACCAGAGCGGTGCCCATTTCGCCGCCAGCGGAATATTCGCCTGCGCGCCATTGGGCGGCACGGGGGCGACCGCGACCTGTCCCCAGGCCGCGCCCATCTCCATCGCCACGATCTGCGGCAACAGCGTGGTCACGCCCTGCCCCATTTCGAGCTGCGGGACCGCGACCGTCACCACACCGCCCTCGTCCACGGTCAGCCAGGCGCCGAAGCCATGTTCCTGCGCGCCGGGCTCCAGCGCGCTGGAATAGCTGCGCGGCCAGACATACCAGGCCAGCAGCAATCCGCCGCCCGCCGCAGCGCCTGCGATGAGGCCGCGCCGCGTGATCGCCAGACCGCTCAGCCGTTCGCGGCCAGCCACGCGGACAGTCTCTCGGCGATGGCGACGAAGGGCTTCGCATGGACGCCGTCGCTCGCTGCCGGAGGCGCGCCTGCATCGCCGCCTTCGCGGATTTCCAGCGCCAGCGGAATGCGGCCGAGGAAGGGCAGGTCGAGCTTTGCCGCTGCCGCCTCAACGCCGCCCGCGCCGAACGGATCGGACAGCTCGCCACAATGGGGGCAGACATATCCGGCCATGTTCTCGACCAGGCCGATCACCGGCACGCCCGCCTGGTCGAACAGATGGCCCGCGCGCACCGCGTCTATCAGCGCGAGATCCTGTGGCGTCGACACAAGCACCGCGCCCGCGGGCTTGAACTTCTGCAACATGGTCAGCTGCACATCGCCCGTGCCCGGCGGCAGATCCACGATCAGAATCTCGGTCTCGCCCCAATGCGCGTCGATCAATTGCGACAGCGCATTGCCCGCCATCGGTCCGCGCCAGGCGATCGCCTGCCCCTGCTTGACGAGATGCCCCATCGACAGCACCGGCACGCCGAACCGGCTTTCGACCGGGATCAACTTGTTGTCCTTCGCTTCGGGCTTGGCGTCCCGCGTATCGAGGATCATCGGCTGCGACGGGCCGTAGATATCGGCATCGACCAGCCCGACCTTGTGGCCGGAACGCTGGAGCGCGATCGCGAGATTGGCGGCGAGCGTCGATTTGCCCACGCCGCCCTTGCCCGATCCCACCGCGATCAGGCGGCGCGCGGTCCGCTCGGCAGTCTGGATCACCTGGACCTCGTCCACGTCCTCTCGCTCCGACAGAGCCTCGGTCAGTTCGGCTTCGATCCGCGTGCGCCCGGCGGCGTCCAGACCGGCGGCGTCGAGCACCACCAGAGCGCGCCCCTTGACGATGCGGGCCGACTGGACCCGTGCCGCCAGAGCGGCGGGAAGCGATGCGACGATATCGGTTTCGGCCATGGCTGAGCGCGTGTAGCATCGAAAACGGCGGCACAAGTCCTGATTTTCGCCCGCCCCCCTGTTTTTCCGCGGCGCGATACCTATAAGACAGGCATGCGACTTTTGGACGGGTTCGGCGACAGGATCAGGCTGGCAATGGCTGGCAAGGACAACCCTTGGGGCAAACCGCCCAAGGATGGTGATGGCGGTTCCGGCAAGGATGACGGGCCTTCATCAGAAACGCCGTCGGGCGACAAATCGCGCGGCCCCCGCAATCCGTGGCTTCCGCCCAGTGGTTCCGGCAGTGGCGGCGATCGGCCCGGATCGCGCCGTCCCGCCAATATCGAAGACATTTTCAAGAATCGCGGCCCCGAAGGCCCGCGCCGCCGCAGCGGTGGGCCGGGTGGCCCCGGTGGCCCCAATTTCCGCATCCCGCAGCGTCCCAATGGCAAGAGCTGGCTGCCGCTGATCATCGGCGGTCTGGTCGCGCTGCTCCTTGTGGCCACCAGCGTCCATCTCGTCGGACCGCAGGAAAAGGCGGTGGTCAAAACGCTCGGCAATTACACCCGCATGCTCGATTCCGGCCTCAAGGTGACGGCGCCCTGGCCGATCGAAACGGTCGAGATCGAGGACGTGGAAGGCGTGCGCGCCGTCCAGGTGCCCGAAAACCGGGCGCAGGCGAAGCTGATCCTGACGGGCGACCAGAACCTGGTCGACCTTTCCTATATCGTGCGCTGGAACATCAAGGATCTGGCGGGCTTCAAATTCAGCCTCGCCGATCCGATCGAAACCGTTCGCGAAGTGGCCGAAGCGGCGATGCGCGCCTCGGTCGCGGAAAAGACACTGGACGAGACGTTCTCGGGCCAGGGCCGCGCGGAAATCGAACTCGACGTGCGCGAGCGCATGCAGCGCGCGCTTGACGCCTATAATGCCGGGATTACCGTAATCGGTGTCGAAATCGACAAGGCCGATCCGCCTGCCGATGTCGTGGATGCCTTCCGCGATGTGTCGGTGGCCGAACAGAACGCCGATGCGGCCCGCAACCAGGCGCGCGGATATGCCCAGCAGGTGCTCGCACAAGCCGAGGGTGAAGCCGAAGCGTTCGACAAGGTGTACGAGCAATACCGCCTCGCCCCCGAAGTGACGCGCCAGCGCCTCTATTACGAAACCATGGAGCGCGTGCTGAGCCAGACGGACAAGACCATCGTCGAGACCGACGGGGTTCAGACCTATCTGCCGCTGCCCGAAGTCAATCGGCGCCGCAGCGCAAACGGCGTGGGTCCGGTGGCGCCGCCATCGCAATCCAGTGGGCCGCAAGCCAACACGGGAGGGCAGTGACATGACCCGTCTCTGGAACAATCACCGCACCGGGGTCATCATCGCGCTGGCCGTAATGCTGATCCTCGCCTTCACCAGCCTCTACGTCGTCGGAGAGGAAGAACAGGCCGTCGTCATCCGCACCGGTGAGCCGGTCGGGGTGGCGAATACGCCGGGCGGCGAGAAGGGTGCGGGCCTCTATGCTCGCGTGCCGTTCCTCGACAGCGTACGAAAGGTCGACAAGCGCCTGCTCGACCTGGAAATGACCGACGAGGAAGTGCTGTCGAACGACCAGCAGCGCCTGCTTGTCAACGCATACGCCCGCTTCCGCATTGTCGATCCGGTCCGCATGGTCGAACGCGCCGGGACCACCGATGGCGTGCGCGTGGCGCTCGAACCGATTCTCAATTCGGTTCTGCGCCAGGAATTGGGCCGCCGCACGTTCCAGGCCATGCTGACTGCCGAACGCGGGTCCGCGCTCGCCAATGTGCGCGCCAATCTCGACCGGCAGGCCCGCCAGTACGGCGCGCAGGTGGTGGACGTGCAGATCAAACGCACCGACCTGCCCGATGGCGCACCGCTGCAATCGGCATTCCGCCGCATGGAATCGGACCGTGAACGCGAAGCGCGCACCATCCGCGCCCAGGGCGGCCGCGATGCGCGGATCATCCGCGCAGAAGCGGACGCGGAATCGGCCCGTATCTATGCCGAAGCCTTCGGCAAGGATGCGAGCTTCTACGATTTCTACCGCGCCATGCAGAGCTACGATTCGACCTTCAGCCCGGCCCGCGAAGGCGAAGGGCCGAAGGGGGATAGCAACATCATCCTGTCGCCGGACAACGAATATCTGCGCCAGTTCCGCGGCGAGAATTGATCGTCGACGCCGGTCGGGCCCGGTTCGCGTTTCGTCGAGCGTACCGGCCCGATCCCGCGAACATTCAATCGCGGTTCAGCGCCCGAGGCGTGAAATCGGCTAATTCGGATACCGGCAGGACACTTCGGATACCCGGCGCGTTGAGCCGCTATCCGGTCGAAGCCAGATAAAGGAAGAAGAGGACGTGAAGCCTGTGCGATATGCCTATGGATTGACGAGTGCCCTGTTGGTGGGCGGAGCCGCGCTTTCGCTGGCGACCGGCTATCCCGCCGGTGCCCAGGTCGCCCAGAACGACGACAGCCGGATGTCCAGCATGGTGCCGCGCGCCGGAGCTCCTGCCAGCTTCGCCGATCTGACCGCCCAATTGCAGCCTGCCGTGGTCAACATCTCCACCCGCCAGCGGGTCGAGGTCGCAAACAACAATCCCTTCGCGGGCACGCCGTTCGAAAACATGTTCAACCAGCGGCGCGGCAACCAGTCGCAACCGCAATATCGCGAAGGCCAGTCGCTGGGTTCGGGCTTCATCATCTCGGCGGACGGCTATGTCGTCACCAATAACCACGTCGTCAGCCCACGCGGGCGCGGCACCGTGGAAGAGATCACGGTGACGATGCCCGACGGCACCGAATACGAAGCCGAAATGATAGGCACCGATGCCGAATCCGATCTCGCCGTGCTGAAGATCCAGCGCCGCGAAGCCTTCCCCTTCGTGAAGTTCGGCGATTCGAGCCAAGCGCGGGTCGGCGATTGGGTCGTTGCGATCGGCAATCCCTTCGGCCTCGGCGGTACCGTGACGAGCGGGATCATCTCCAGCGTCCTGCGCAACACCGGCGCGGGCGCCTACGATCGCTATCTCCAGACCGATGCCAGCATCAATCAGGGCAATTCGGGCGGTCCGCTGTTCGACATGCAGGGCAATGTCATCGGCATCAACAACGCCATCCTGTCGCCTTCGGGCGGCAGCGTGGGCATCGGCTTCGCCATCCCGGCGGAAACCGCTGCGCCCATCGTCGCCCAGCTGCGCGCCGGTCAGGAGATCGAGCGCGGCTATCTCGGCGTCAGCATCGCGCCGGTCGATAACGATACGGCGAGCGCCGTCGGCATCCCGCGCAATCGCGGCGAGATCGTCCAGGGCGTCCAGTCCGACGCCGCCGCCGAGCGGGCCGGCATCCGCGCAGGCGACATCGTGCTGAGCGTCAATCGCCGCGAGGTTACGCCGGAACAGACCCTGTCCTTCCTCGTCGCCAATATCGATCCCGGCACCACGGTGCCGATCGAACTGATCCGCGACGGTCAGCGCCGCACGGTCAACGCCACGATCGGCCGCCGCCCCAGCGCCGAAGAACTGCGCCAGCAGCAGATGTTCGAAGGCGACGAGCAGGAAGAAATGCTGCCCGACGAAGGCGACGGCACGGTGGTGGAAGAACGGCTCGGCCTCCAGGTCGTGCCGATGACGCCCGCGATCGCGCGCCAGCTGGGTCTGGGTGCGGACGTGCAGGGCCTCGCCATCGCAGGGGTCGACCAGAACTCCGACGCAGCGCGCAAGGGACTGACGCGCGGCGATGTCATCATCAGCGCGAATTATCAGGAAATCTCGACGGTTGCGCAGCTGGAAAGCATCATCGCCGGTGCGCGCAGCGAAAACCGCGATGCGGTGCTGCTCCGCATCCAACGGCGCGGTCGCCCGGCTGGTTATATAGCGGTTCGCTTGCGCTGATCGCCGAATACGACAGCCGAAACGAAGAGCCCCGCCAGCGATGGCGGGGCTTTTTTGTGGCCGAAGCTCTATGCAAAGGCGGACGGCAACGCGTCGTTAGTATTCCCTGGCCGGCGGCGTGGGGCTCGGGCGCGGCGGGGGCTGGGTCGTGCCGCCGCCACCGCCTGTCGCGCGCCTCAGGAAATCGTCGCTGGCGGCAGACGGGGCGCCCTCGTTCGGTTGCTGGGGAGGGCGCGCGGGCTGACGCTGCGGATCGGTCGCGGGAACGGCGCGGCGGCGGTCCGCTTCGCCCACGCCGGGCTCTCCCTCGACCGGGAAGGGCGCACCTTGGCCCGGCGGCGGCGCACCCCGGCCCGGCTCGATCAGATTGCCCTGCTCGTCGATGAAATAATAATCGTCCGGATCGGCGAAGAATTGCTCGTCATCCGGCTCCATCTGCCATTCGGGCAATTGCAGCTCGGTCTCGAACTCCTCGACCGGGCGGTCCTTGACGGCATAGCGCATGAAAGCGGCAAAGGCCTGCGCGGGCGCGCGCCCCCCTTGCAGGCTGGCGACGCGGGCATTGTCGTCACGCCCCATCCACACCCCCGTGGTCACACCGCTCGAAAAGCCGACGAAATAGCCGTCCTTGTTCGAATTGGTCGTGCCGGTCTTGCCCGCCACGGGCCGCCCGATCTGCGCCGCCCGTCCGGTGCCGGTATTGACCGCGGTCTGCAACAGGTCGGTGATCCCAGCCGCGACATAGTCCGGCACCAACTGGACCGGTTCGCTGCGCTCGTGCTGGTAGAGCAACTCGCCCTCCGAAGTGATCACCTTGAGAATGCCATAGGGTTCGACCGACTGGCCCCCTGCAGACACGCCGGCAAAGGCGCGCGTCATGTCGATCAACCGAACTTCGGACGTGCCGAGAACCATCGACGGATAGGTCGAAATCGGCGTGGTGATCCCGAACCGGCGCGCCATGCTGGACACCGTGCCGAAACCGACTTCATTGCCGAGCTGCGCGGCGACGGTGTTCTTGGAATAGGCGAAGGCGGAGCGCAGATCCATTTCGCCCGCGAAACCGCCGCCCGAATTGCGCGGGCTCCACCCGTCGATCGTGACCGGCGTATCGACCACGCGATCCTCAGGTGTGTATCCGGCCTCGAGCGCGGCGAGATAGACGAACAGCTTCCACGACGATCCCGGCTGGCGAACCGCGTCCGTCGCACGGTTGTAATTGGTCTCGACATAATCGGTCCCGCCCACCAGCGCGAGCACCGCCCCGTCGCGGTCCATGCTGACGAGAGCGCCCTGCGCGCCCTCGGGCGTGTTGGCCTTGATCGACGCGGTGGCCGCGCGCTGCATACCGGTGTCGAGCGTGGTCCAGACCTCGATCGGCTCGAAGGTTTCGGGCAGGAGAAGGTCGAGCTGGGGCAGCGCCCAATCAGTGAAATAGCGTACCGAGTTCTGTCCGGTCTCTTCCTTCAGCTTCACGGCGGAGGGATCGATCGTAACGCTGTCGGCAATGCGGCCCTGTTCCTTCATCAGGCGCAGCACCACGCCCGCGCGGCTGACGGCGGCATCGACATCGGCAGTGGGGGAATAGCGGCTGGGCGCTTTGACCAGCCCGGCGATGATCGCGGCTTCGGCGGTGCTGAGGTCGGTCGCCGGATGGCTGAAGAATTTGCGGCTGGCGCTGTCGATCCCGTAGGCTCCGCCGCCGAAATAGACCTTGTTCAGATAAAGCTCGAGGATCTGCTCCTTCGAGAATTTCCATTCGAGCGCCATCGCCAGCACCGCTTCGCGCAGTTTGCGATCGAGCGTGCGGTTGGAATTGAGGAACACGTTGCGCGCAAGCTGCTGCGTAATCGTGGAGGTGCCGCCGATCCGCTCGTCCCCCGTCGCGCCTTCGATGATCGCACCCGTCAGGCGCACCGGATCGATGCCGAAATGCGACTGGAAGCGCTGATCCTCGACCGAGATCATCGCATCCTTCATCACCTGCGGTATTTCGGAGGAATCGAGCCATTCGCCGAAACTGGGGCCCAATTCCACGATCTCGCTGCCATCGCGCGCGCGCACGACGATAGTCTGGCCGACCTGAGTTGCCTGCAATTGATAGAAGCTGGGGAGAGAACGCGCAGCAAAGGCAACCGCCAGCGCGGTAAAGAGCAGTACAAGCAGAGCCAGCATGCCGCCGCCGATGACCAGCCGCCGCATCCACAGCGCCAGGCCGCTCGGTTCTTCCCTGGTACGCTTGGCCGCCGCTGCCCGGTTGCTCGCGCCGCTTCTGCCGCGTCGGCTATCGTTGCGTCTCGCCAAAACCCGTCACCCGTCCTTACCTGCGATCCGCATGCATAGGCGAGTTGTAACTTTCGGTGAACGGCTAAGTTGCGAAACGCCCCCGAACTTTAGGGGGCGCCGCATAATCAGTCCTCAGGTTCGAAATCCAGCGAGGCGCTGTTGATGCAATAGCGCAGACCATCCGGGCCCGGCCCATCGGGGAAAACATGGCCCAAATGGCTCTCGCACTTGGCGCAGACCACTTCGGTGCGGCGCATTCCCATGCTGGTATCGCTGTGCTCCTCGACCGCATCGCCATCGGCGGGCGCGGTGAAGCTGGGCCAGCCGGACCCGCTATCGTATTTGTCCTCGCTTTCGAACACGAGCTGCCCGCAGGCGGCGCAGTGATATTCGCCCGCCTGCTTGTTCTTCTCGTATTTGCCGGTGAAGGCTCGCTCCGTCCCTGCTTCGCGCAGGATATGGTACTGCTCGGGCGAAAGCTTTTCGCGCCATTCGGCATCGGTGAGTTCGAGTTTGTCGGTCATGGGATACTCCTTGCCCCTACAACCGACCAGAAAGCCGCCGGTTTCCGTAGAATTGACAATCCCCAGAACGGTCCGCGACCAGCGGACCGCGAGCGCACGCGCGCGAGCCGCAGGTGCCCCGGAGCGAAGCGGAGGGAATAGCACCGAGGACGAACCGGCGGAGGCCGGTTCGCAAATCAGAAAAACCACGGTCGGCGACCAGCCGACCGCAAGCGCGACTGCGCGCCCGCAGGTGCCCGACCGAAGGGAGGAACAGCACCGAGGACAAACCGGCAAAGGCCGGTTCGCCCCTCAAACTACCCATCCACCATCGCATAATGCGATGGTGGGTGAACCCCTTCCATCTTCTCGGCCAACAGGGGCCGGAAGCTCGGACGGCTCTTGAATACGGCGTACCAGCCGCGCGCCTGATCGTGGCCGCGCCAGTCGATCCCGCCGAGATAATCCGCCACCGAAACCTGCGCCGCGGCGGCGAGGTCCGCCAGGCTCATGGTCGAGCCAGCCAGCCAGCTGCGATTGTCCACCAGCCAGTCGATATAGTCGAGATGGCCGTGCGCGCGCTTCATCGCTTCGCGCAGGATGCGGCCATCGGGCGGCTGGCGCAGCACGAGGCGCTTAGTCATCTTTTCGTGCAGCAGCGGCGCGACCACGTCGGCGTAGAAATTCTCTTCGAACAGAGCGACCAGACGCCGCGTCTCGGCCCGCGCCAGGGCGCTGCCCGCCAGCATGGGCGATCGTTCGACCGTCTCTTCGAGATATTCGCAGATCGCCCGACTGTCGCACAGCGCGATGTTGCGGGCCCTGTCTTCCAGCACGGGCACGCGCCCGGCATCGTTCAGGCGCCACAGATCGTCGCCCTCGTCCCACGGTCGGCGCTGGACCAGATCGTAGGCGATGGATTTCTCGCCGAGAAGGATGCGGACCTTGCGGCTGAACGGGCAAAGGGGGAATTGGTGGAGTGTCCACATGACCAACGCGCCTTGCCGCAAGTGCGGGCGATAATCCACACCCCAACGTGCGAGGAATCAAATTGATGCGCGAAGCGTGCGCGTCAGTCGCGCGGCAGGGCGCTCTCGACTCGATCTTCCAGAGTGCGAACCACATCGCGCAGGACCGGGAGAAGCGCGGCGATCCCGTCGCTGGCATCCGCCATCCGGTCCATCGCGCGCGGCAATTCGCGCGCCACCCGCGCGGTCACGTCTCCGGCGCGCGGGCTCATCCGGCGCAACGTGAGATCGGGATCGACCGGGCGGCGCGGCACATCCGCCGCATCGGCCGTGGCCTTGGCGAGCGGCTCGATCAGCGGAGCGAGCGGCATATCGAGAAGAATTTCCGACAACACGGCGACGGTCGCGGCCATTTCGCTCTGCGTGCGCGGATCGGACAGGCGCTGCGACAGCGATTCGAGTGGCGTTTCACTATCGGGCGCGGCCGCGTCGAAATCCGGCAGGACGATCGCGGTGTCCGCTCTCATGTCAGCATCCGCCTGAGCGGCGACGGGCGCGGCGAATAGGGCGAGAGGCAAAGCCAGGATTACAGGGCGCATAGGGGACGACTCGATTGTTCGGGACTGTCGAAAACTATCGAACGATCGGCGTGAACCCGGCCTGACATTGCGTGTCAGAGCCCCGACAGGTCGAGCAATTGGAGGCAGGCGGGCATCACCGCCGACAGGGCTTCGGGCCCGCCGCGCGCCAATTCCTGCGTCTCGCGCATGGCGAGACTGGTGACGAGGTCGCGCGAGAACCGCGGGTCTTCCATCAGCGCGGCCATGAACCGGACGAAGAATTCCTTCCCGCGCGGATTCATCGCCGGATAGGCCAAAGCGGCGGGATCGCCCGCCTGCTGTCCCTGCGCCACGAGCGCGAAGGCCACGCCGCAGCGCAGCCCGGTCGCCTGTTCGAGCGAAAGCTGCGGCGCTTCGGTGGCAGGAGGAGCCGGCTGCGCGGCGAGAGCGAGACTTGCGGCGGCGGAAGCGAGAAGCGACATCATCCCCTCCCCCTAGCGATGCCGCGATGAACCGCCAACGACAAGCGGCGCGGCGTTGCGCGCATCCATTGCTCCTGTATCTTTTCGCGCCTAGGTGCGGGGCGAAAGAGGAGACCACACGCTTATGAAAACCCGCGCCGCCGTCGCCTTCGAAGCCAAGCAGCCGCTCGAAATCGTCGAACTCGACCTCGAAGGCCCCAAGGCCGGCGAAGTCCTGATCGAAATCATGGCGACGGGCATCTGCCACACCGACGCCTACACTCTCGACGGGTTGGATAGCGAAGGGTTGTTCCCCAGCGTCCTCGGCCATGAAGGGGCCGGCATCGTGCGCGAAGTGGGTGCGGGCGTGACCAGCGTGGTGCCGGGCGATCACGTCATTCCGCTCTACACCCCCGAATGCCGCCAGTGCAAAATGTGCCTTTCGGGAAAGACCAACCTGTGCAGCGCGATCCGCGAGACGCAGGGCAAGGGCCTGATGCCCGACGGGACGACGCGCTTCAGCTACAATGGCAAGCCGATCTACCACTATATGGGCTGTTCGACCTTTTCGAACTTCACCGTCCTGCCGGAAATTGCGGTCGCCAAGATCCGCGAAGACGCGCCGTTCCACACCGCCTGCTATGTCGGCTGCGGCGTTACGACGGGGGTGGGCGCCGTGGTCAACACGGCGCAGGTCAAGCCGGGCGACAATGTCGTCGTGTTCGGATTGGGCGGCATCGGATTGAACGTGATCCAGGGCGCGAAGATGGCGGGCGCGGACCGGATCGTGGGCGTCGATATCAACAACGACAAGAAGACCTGGGGCCAGCATTTCGGCATGACCGATTTTGTGAACCCCAAGGAAGTGGACGACGTGGTCGCCACGCTCGTCGCCATGCTTGATGGCGGGGCGGATTACAGCTTCGACTGCACCGGCAACACCACTGTCATGCGCCAGGCGCTGGAATGCTGCCACAAGGGCTGGGGCACCTCGATCGTGATCGGCGTCGCCGAAGCGGGCAAGACGATCGAGACGCGGCCCTTCCAGCTGGTGACCGGCCGCAACTGGCGCGGCACCGCGTTCGGCGGCGCCAAGGGACGGACCGACGTGCCCAAGATCGTGGACTGGTACATGGACGGCAAGATCCAGATCGATCCGATGATCACGCACGTCCTGAAACTGGAAGAAATCAACAAGGGCTTCGATCTGATGCATGCGGGCGAAAGCATCCGCAGTGTCGTCGTGTTCGATTGATGGGAGCCAAGATTTCCCTGGCGGACAAGTTCGCGACGTTCAGCGAGACCTGGGCGCCGCGCATCGTCGCCCGCTATGAGGGCCACGAGGTGCGCATCGCGCGGCTGGACGGCGAATTTGACTGGCATGCGCACGATCACGACGAATTGTTCCTGTGCCTCGACGGCACGCTCGACGTCGAATTCCGCGACCGGACGGAGACGCTTGGGCCCGGCGAACTGCTCCTGATCGGAAAGGGCGAGGATCATCGCCCGGTCGCCTCGCGCGGCGAAGTCAGGCTGTTGATGCTGGACCCCGCCGGATCGCCCAATACCGGCGATCACGACACCGCGACGGTCGCGGTCGACGCCTGATTCACAAGCTCAAGAGGAGAGACGCAATGTTCAATCACATCATGATCGGCACCAACGACATCGAAAAGTCGAAGGCGTTCTACGAAAAGGTCCTGGCCGTGCTCGGCGGGCGCAATGCCATCGACAACACCAGCGCCAGCGGCCACCAGCGCGCGATTTTCATCCATGACGGCAACACCTTCATGCTGACCCAGCCGATCGACGGCGAAGCGGCGACGTGCGCCAACGGGATGACCATCGGCTTCAAATGCGATTCGCCCGAACAGGTGAAAGAATTGCACGACGTGGCAGTCGCGAACGGCGCGACCAGCATCGAAGGCCCTCCCGGACCGCGCGACGCCGGACAGCTCGGCACGATGCACCTGTCCTATTTCCGCGATCTGGACGGCCACAAGATCTGCGGCATCCACCGCGAAGCCTGATTACGATGGAAACGCTGAGCCGCAACCGCTCGCACGAGGGCGTGCAGGGTGTGTATTCACACGCCTCGCAGGAAACGGGGACCGAGATGACATTCTCGGTCTTCGTGCCCCCGCAAGCCGCCGAACTCGGAGCTGGCGCGAAGCTGCCTGTGCTGTGGTATCTTTCGGGCCTCACCTGCACGCACGCCAACGTCACCGAGAAGGGCGAATACCGCGCGGCCTGCGCCGAACACGGCATCGTCTTCGTTGCGCCCGACACGTCCCCGCGTGGTGACGACGTGCCCGATGCCGAGGACGAGTATGATTTCGGCAAGGGCGCGGGCTTCTATATCGATGCGACCGAAGAGCCGTGGGCGAAAAACTTCCGGATGCGCAGCTATATCGAGCGCGAACTGCCCGACCTGATCGCGGCGGAATTCCCGGTCGACATGACACGTCAGGCGATCACCGGCCATTCGATGGGCGGCCACGGCGCGCTGACGATCGGCCTGCGCAATGCGGATCGGTTTCGCTCGATCAGCGCGTTCAGCCCCATCGTGGCGCCCACACAGGTGCCCTGGGGCGAAAAGGCGCTGGGCCGCTATCTGGGCGACGACCGCGATGCCTGGCGAGACTACGACGCGGTCGCTCTGATCGAGGACGGCGCGCGGCACGACCATATCCTGGTCGATCAGGGCACGGCGGACAATTTCCTCGAAGAGCAGCTCAAGACGGGCCTTCTCGCCATGGCCTGCGCCAAACAGGGCATGGAGCCCACGATCCGCATGCAGGAGGGGTACGACCACTCCTATTACTTCATCTCCACCTTCCTGGCCGAGCATGTCGCCTGGCATGCGGAGCGCCTGCGCGGCTGAACGCGGGGACTGCAACGATGCTCGAATTCTTCCGCGTCAATCAGGGGCTCATCAGCGTCCTGCTCAGCATGGCGATGCTGGTAGTCTGGGTGGTCTATCTGCAGATCCTGCTGGTCCAGGTGCGGGCCTCGCGCCGCTCGTCCATCCTGATAACCCGCGCCGCCGGACGGGGCATGCGCAGCCGCTGCCTCGTCACCAATATGAGCAGCCAGTCGCTCTACGTCACCAGTCTGATCGGCATTCTGCATGCAAGCGACAAGCAGATAGAGATCGCGCTGACCGATCTGCGCGAACTGCCCGAGGATCTGGGTGCCGATCCGCGCTCTACCATGCGGCAGGGCAGCCTTTCGACCGGCCAGTATCTCGATATCGGCCATTTCCAAGATATTCTCGAAGTAATGCTGCGCGATGACGAAGCCGCCGGGCTGGAGCGTGAAGACGTGAGCCAGCTTGATCTGATCGTGGTCGCCTTCTACGCGCCCGAATCCCTGCCGGTGGGGGCGCGGCGCAGCTTCCAGTTCCGGTGGGACTCGCCCAGCGGCACACGCGTGCAGCCGACCAGCCTCAGGACCGAACAGATCCGCGGCCACCGCCAGCGCAAGCGCCTGTTCCAAGCCGTCGAACGCCATATGTAGGCGCCATCAGGCGAGTTCGAAGACCGCGAATTCCGCGCGCAGATTGGCTCCCGCGCCGCCGATGGGCCGCTCGCCCGAAAAGAACCATTCGCCTTCGATCCGCGCGCCCTTGGCCCGCGCCAGATCGCGGAAATCGGCCACCGTCAAATGGTGGATGTTCGCCGTTTCGTACCACGTCACCGGCAGCGCGCGCGTCACCGGCATTCGCCCGCCGAACATCAGCGCGGCGCGCGTGCGCCAGTGGGCGAAATTGGGGAAGCTGACGAAGGCCCGCGTGCCAACACGCAAAAGCTGCTCCAGCATCCGGTCGGGACGCGCCGCGGTCTGCAATGTCTGGCTCAGCACCGCATAGTCGAAGCTCGCATCGGGATAATCGCCAAGGTCGCGATCGGCATCGCCCTGCACCACGCTGAGGCCGCGCGCCACGCAGCGCTCGACGCAGGCCCCGTCGATCTCGATCCCGCGCACGTCGCAATCCTTGTCGCGCAGCGCCAGCATCAGTGCCCCGTCCCCGCAGCCGATATCGAGCACGCGGCTTCCCGGCGCGACCTGTGCGGCGATGGCTGCAAGGTCGGGACGCAGATTCATTCGACGAACCCCTTCACCACCCGGTCCAGCGCGGGCACGTCGAGCAGGAAGCTGTCGTGCCCGAACGGCGCCGACAATTCGACGAAGCTGACCGGCGCGCCCGCCGCGTTCAGCGCGTGGACGATATGGCGGCTTTCCGCCGTCGGATAGAGCCAGTCGCTGTCGAAGCTGACCAGACAGAACCGCGCCGGACCGCCCGCAAAGGCCTGCGCCAGCGATCCGCCATGTTCCTCCGCGAGATCGAAATAATCCATTGCCCGGGTGATATAGAGATAGCTGTTCGCATCGAAGCGGCGCGTGAAGCCGCTGCCCTGATAGCGCAGATAGCTTTCGACCTGGAAATCGGCATCGAAGCCGAAGCTCTTCTCCGGGCGATCCTGAAGATTGCGCCCGAATTTCGCGGTCAGCCCATCTTCCGACAGATAGGTGATATGCGCCGCCATGCGCGCCACGGCCAGCCCGTTGTCGGGCGTGTCGGCGCCGTAATAATCGCCCTGACGCCAATTGGGATCGGCCATGATCGCCTGACGGCCGAGCTCGTGAAACGCGATGTTCTGCGCCGAATGGCGGCTGGTCGAAGCGATCACGAGGACGCGCTCCGCCCGATCGGGCCAGTTCGCCGCCAGGCTCAGCGCCTGCATCCCCCCCATCGATCCGCCGACCACTGCATGCAAGCGCTCGATCCCCAAAGCATCGAGCAGGCCGACAAGGCCGCGCACCATGTCGCGCACGGTGATGACAGGAAAGCGCATGGCATAGGGCGCACCGTCCGACGCGATACTGGCGGGGCCGGTGGAGCCCAGACAACTGCCGATGACATTGGCGCAGATGACATGATAGCGATCGGTATCGATGGGCTTGCCCGGCCCTACCATCCGTTCCCACCAGCCGGGCTTGCCCGTCAGCGGATGGTTGCTGGCGACATACTGGTCCCCCGTCAGCGCGTGGCAGAGCAGGATCGCGTTCGACCGGTCGGGCGCCAGTTCGCCATAGGTTTCGTAGGCGATCCGCGCCTCTGCCAGCGTCCCGCCCCCGTCGAGCGGCAGCGGATCGGGCAGGGTCAGGCTTTGGGGTTCGAAGCTCAAGCGAGGGGTTCCAGCAAAAACGTGCGGGGGCTCCTCTAACCTTTCCTCCCAAGCTTGTCGAAGGACTGCTTTCCGTTATGGCGAAACCCATCATGGCCGACCGCCCCACTCCCAAGCCGTGGATCGACGCGATCCATCCCTATGTCCCCGGCAAGGCGAAATCCGCCGACGGGCGCGAGCTGATCAAGCTGTCCGCGAACGAGAACCCGCTGGGATGCAGCCCTGCGGTCATCGACGCGCTAGCATCCGCCCATTCGCCCGCGCTCTATCCCGATCCCGACGCCAAGGAATTGCGCGCGGCGATCGGCGCGCTGCACGGGATCGATCCGGCCCGGATCGTATGCGGGACGGGCTCGGGCGAGCTGTTGCATGGCGCGGTGCAGGCCTTTGCGGGAACGGGGGACGAGGTTCTGTTTTCGCGCTATTCCTTCTCGCTCTATCCCCTGCTGGCGCACAAGGTCGGGGCCGAGCCGGTGCTGGCGGAGGCGAAGGAGTACGGCGCCGATGTCGATGCGCTGCTGGCCGCCGTGAGCGATAGGACCCGGGTCGTCCTGCTCGACAATCCCAACAATCCCATCGGCAGCTGGCTCGATGCGGGCGAGGTCGCGCGGCTCCATGCGGGGCTGAGGCCGGATATCCTGCTGGTGGTCGATCAGGCCTATGCCGAATTTCTCGCGCCCGATATCGACGATGGCGGCATGGCTCTGGCGGCGCGTCATGACAATGTGTTGGTCACGCGGACTTTCTCGAAGGCCTACGGGATCGCGGGCGAGCGGGTCGGCTGGGCCACCGGCGCGCCCGCACTGGTCGATATGCTCAACCGCCTCCGCGGCGCCTTCAACGTGACGGGCGGCGGCCAGCGCGCCGCGCTTGCCGCGATCGAGGATCAGGATTTCGTCCGCGCGACGCAGAAAGCGAACGCTCGAGTCCGTGCACGCTTCGCCGATCGGATCGCAGCCCTCGGCAATCACGGCCTGTCCGTCGTGCCGAGCGAGGCGAATTTCTCGCTTGTGCTGTTCGAAGGGGCCCTGCGCGCGGAGGCCGCGATGGGCGCGCTTGCCGATGCAGACTATGCCGTGCGCCACCTGCCGAGCCAGGGGCTGCCCCATGCGCTCAGAATCACGATCGGGACGCAGGCGCAGATGGACGAGGTCGCCGCCATATTGCAGCGCGAGGCCGAAGCCGCAGGCTAGCCCGCCCTACCCGTTCAGCGCGTTGATTTCGGCCAGTACCCGCTCTTCCACCTCGGCGCGCGGCAGGCCGGGGGGAATGGGTTCGCCGAAGCGGTAGGTTATCGTGCCCCGGCGCTTCAGCCCGCGATGGTAGATCGGCCCGCTATCCACCGCGACGGGGACCACGGCCAGCCCCAGCATCTTGTAGAGCCCGGCAAAGCCCGATTGCAGCGCCCGCACCTCGCCATGCGGCACGCGCGTTCCTTCGGGAAAGATCACCAGCGGCCGTCCGTCCGCATTCAATGCCTTGGCCGACCGGATCATGGCGCGCAGCATGGTCGCCCCCGCCTCGCGCGAAACCGGCACCAGTCCATAGGCAAGCGCGGCCCTGCCCCATCCGGGTATCGAGAAAAGCTCCTGCTTGGCGAACACGGCGGGCGTGTCGAACAGGGTCGGCGCGTCGATCGCTTCGAAGAAGCTTTCATGCTTCACCGCATACAGCACCGGCTCGTCCAGCGGTGCGCCTTCGATCTTCAGCTCGACACCCAGCAGATTGACCACGCACCAGCGCTGCAACCCGCTCCAATTGCTGACGCGGCGACGGAACACCTCCCACCCGAACGGGATCGACAGCAGCGCCGCCGATGTCACCACGATCGAACCGAGGTAGAAGACGAGGTAGAACGCGATATTCCGCAGCACGATCATGCCGGTATCCCCTGCGATACCGTCGCTAGCAGCAGCTTGTTGTATTCGAGGAATAGCTGACGGAAATCGGGATCGGACGGCACCGCATCCTCCACGATCGTCACATCCTCGGGCAGCGCGCCGCGCATTTCGGAGGCCGCGCGGCGCATGTGCCAGTCGGTGGTGACGAGGCGCACGGTCTCGACATCGTTATCCTTCATCCACTGCGCCGCCTCGCCCGCATTGCTGCGCGTATCGACGGCGAGAAAGCCGAGCGTCACGCAGCATTCCATCTCGCGATCCGTCACGTCGAATTCGGCGGCGAATTCGCCCGGCTTCACCTCGGGATCGACGCCGGAGACCAGCATGCGCCTAGCATCGCCGTCGCGCAGAACCTCCAGCCCGCGCGGAATGCGTCCGCTGGCGCCGGTGGGCACGATCACCGCATCGGTCTGCGCATCCTCGAGCGGCTGCGGCAATGTCACCGCGAACCCGATGAAACCGAGCGCGTAAGCGAGAACGACGAAGGCGGCGAAGCGAAGGATCACGGCATCTTTCCGAGCGAAGCCAATACCGTCATTCGCGCGGTGAGCAAGGCGATTGCCGCGCCCGCCACCGGAACGAGAGCGAGCAGGAGCCAGTCGACCGGATCGAGGCCTCCGCCAGCCACCATGCCCGATTCGAGCGCGGCGAACTGCGCGCCGAGCACTTTCAGCGCGATCGCGCCGAGCACCAGGCCCACCGCCCCGCCGATCGCGGCATCGATGATGGCCGAACGCTGGAAGATGCGCGCGATCTGCCCATCGGTTCCGCCAAGGAGATGCACCACCTCGATCGTTCCGCGATTGGCGTTGAGCGCATTCCTCGCCGCCAGCCACACGGCGGCAGCGCTGGTGAAGGCGAGCAGCACGATCAGGCCGAGCGCCAACCAGCGCAGCGCCGAAATCGCATCGAATACCGGGCCCAGCCACTGGGCCTGCGCATCGACCCGCGCATCGGGCGCGATCGGGCCGAGCGCGGCACGCAGATCGTCCAAAGTGCCCGCATCCGCCGCGCCATTCAGATCGACGTCGATCAGCGCGGGCAGCGGCACCGCCTCGCTGCGGACGCCGCCGCCCAGCCATGGTTCGATCAGCGCCTGCAATTCGGCATCGGGCACGCGGCGCATGCCCTGCACGATCTCCATATCCTCCAGCGCGGCGAGCGCCCGGCGCGTCTGCGCATCGCGTAGGGCCGGATCGGCTTCCACGATCTGGACCGTCACGCCGCCCGCCAGATCGCTGCGCGCCTGCGCGGCGAGATTGGCCATGGCGAGCGCCCCGCCCGCCGCCAGCACGGTCAGTGCGACCATGATCGCGATCACCCAGGGCATCGGCCCACCCAGCCGGGTACGCGGCAGCATCTGCGACGCGGCCCGGCCGCGAAACGGCGCCAGCCCGCGCTCCCACGCCCGCGCCGCGACCGACGATCCGGCAGGCGGATTTGCGTTCGGCAGGAAAGACGGGCGCGTCACGCGTCCTACCCGGAAAGCTCGCGCCGGGGCGGAAAGCGCAGCGCGCCGGTGGGATCGGACAGATGCCCCTTGTCGAGCCGCATGATCAGCGAATCCGGCACTTTCTTAAGCAGCTGGACGTCATGCGTCGCGACCACCACGGTCGTCCCCAGACGATTGAGCGCTTCGAACAGGCGGATGAGCTTCAGCGCCATTTCGGGATCGACGTTTCCGGTCGGCTCGTCCGCGACGAGGAGATCGGGGCGACCAATCACGGCCCGCGCGATCGCAACGCGCTGCTGCTCGCCGCCTGAAAGCGTCGCCGGGCGCGCATCGGCGCGGTGGCCGAGACCGACCCAGTCGAGCATGTCGAGAACGGGCTGCGTCAGATCGTCCTCGCGCACGCCCGACACGCGCAGCGGCAGCGCGATATTGTCATAGGCGGACAAGTGATCGATCAGGCGGAAATCCTGGAAAACCACACCCAGACGGCGGCGGAAGGAAGGCAATTGCGCGCGCGGCTGGGTGATTACATCGCGTCCGAACATGCGGATCGCGCCGCGCGAAGGACGCTGCGCGAGATAGAGCAGTTTCAACAGCGAGGTCTTGCCCGCCCCGCTCGCGCCGGTGAGGAAATAGAACCGACCGGGAAACAGAGTGAAGGACAGATCGCTCAAAACCTCACGGTCCGTGCCGTAGCGAAGGCCGACATTGTCGAAGCGCGCGACCTCTTCCTCGCTCCGGTTCACAGCGCGGTTCATCGCGCCAGCCCGCCCATTTCACCCGAACACATCATCCGTCCGGCGCTATAGCGGCGCATCGATGTGGAAAAAAGGCTGCATAGGGCCTGTGTTCACGGTGGCACACTTGTTGCGATTCGCGCACGGGTCTAGGAATGGTCCGTCATGATAATCGCCTGCCCCGCCTGCGCCACGCGCTACGTCGTGCCCGACAGCGCGATCGGCGTGGAAGGCCGCACGGTCCGCTGCGCAAAATGCAAGCATAGCTGGTTTCAGGACGGCCCCGAAATCGCAGCCCCCGAAGCGGGTGCGAACCGCGCGGGCAATACGGCCCCCGGGACTGGCCCCGCTCCGGCCTCGCCTGCGCAAAAGCGGGAGGCGGTTCCCGCGCCCTCCTCGCCCGAAGCAGACGCGCGCCCCCATTTCGGCGATGCGCCACCCGCCGCGCCGCGAAACGCCCCGCCCGCGGCTGCGACAAACCCTTCCGCCGACAAGCGAACGGACCCGTCGCAGCCGAATGCGCGCGATAGCGCTGACGACAGCGAACCCGATTTCTCGTCCGCATCCGATCGCGATGAATCCGATGCCGATCCGGCGGCCATGGGACCGAGCTTCGACGAGGGCGATCCGCCCTACGGCGCCCTGCCCGATGCGCCGCCGCGCCCCACAGTCTATGACGACACGGTCAGCCAGTTCGATTACAGCCCGCCCTTCCGCCCGCGCCGCAATTACGTCAAACTGTGGACCTGGGCGGCGGGGATCTTCGCCATTCTGGCGCTGGGCACGGTCGTGGCTGCCAACACGTTCGGCCTGCCATCCTGGATGCCCGTCGATCGGCCACTCTTCGCCGTGGCGGAGCCCGATCTGGAGCTGGAATTCCCGGTCGAGGAGCAGGAGCGGCGGACGCTTCCCAACGGGACCGAATATTTCGGCGCGCGGATCATCGTTACCAACACCGCCCGCGAAACGCGCGACGTGCCGCCGATCCTGATCGTCCTGCGCGACGGGCGCGAGCGGATCGTGTTCAGCTGGGAAGTCACGCCGCCGCAAGCGTCGCTGGCCCCAGGCGAATCGATGACGATCAACGAAGCGATGACCGATGTGCCGCGCTCCGCCGTCTTCGCCGATATCGGCTGGGCTCCGCGCTGAACGCGCCCGCAGGGGGCCTAGCGCACACCACCTGTCCAAAACGCTTGCGGCACCCCCGCACCGCTGCTAGGGGCGCGCTCCTACCGACGCGGGGGCCAGCGCCCCCACGGTCATGTGCGGTCGTGGCGGAATTGGTAGACGCGCAACGTTGAGGTCGTTGTGGGCGCAAGCCCGTGGAAGTTCGAGTCTTCTCGACCGCACCATTTCCGGTCCAAAGTGGGCATCGTTCCCTCTGGCCGTGCAATAACGGCAACGCCGTCAGCCTATTGCCGGGAGAAACGATTCCCCAATTCGGCGAATGCCGGAAGGCTTTTGAGCCCTGCGTCAGCCCGACGATTTGCAGGATGCTGTCCATGGCTGTCCAGCCACGCAAGCAGGTTCGCAATGTCCATCGGTCGCGCAAAGGCATAGCCCTGCGCCAGTCTGCATCCCATGCTTTCCAGCGTCAGGCAGTCTTCGGCCGTTTCGATTCCTTCGGCGATGCATTCCAGATCAAGCGTTTCGCACAGGCCCATGATCGCGGTCACGATCTTTTTGACGCCCGGCTCGTCCAGCTTGCACACGAAGCTGCGATCGATCTTGATCTTGTCGATGGGGAGCCGGCTTAGATAGCTCAGGCTCGAATAGCCGGTGCCGAAATCGTCGAGCGCGA
>NZ_LWFF01000332.1 GCF_001635685.1 Erythrobacter sp. HI0063 | reverse complement strand
TCGTTATCGTCATCATCGTCGCGATCGTCATCGTCGTCGTCACGATCATCATCATCCTCGCCAGGATCTGGCTCAGGCTCAGGTTCAGGCTCAGGCTCAGGTTCTGGTTCGGGTTCTGGTTCGGGCTCGGGTTCTGGCTCGGGCTCGGGTTCCGGCTCGGGCTCGGGCTCGGGCTCGGGCTCGGGCTCAGGCTCAGGTTCCGGCTCTGGCTCGGGCTCCGGCTCAGGCTCAGGTTCAGGCTCGGGCTCAGGCTCAGGCTCCGGCTCGGGTTCCGGCTCGGGTTCCGGCTCGGGTTCTGGCTCCAGCTCAGGTTCAGGCTCCGGCTCGGTTTCGGGCTCCGGCTCAGGTTCTGGCTCGGGCTCGGGAGCCGGTTCGGGCTCGGGTTCAGGCTCTGGTTCTGTCGGGGTCTCGACTGGCGGCGCCGCGATCTCGTTCGGTGTCGGTGCACCGCCGCGTCCAGCAAGAGCCGCCGCGTCCGCCACCAGGCCCGCGGCGAAATCTACCGTTTCGCCATCGATCAGGCCGCCCGACAGTTCGGACAAGTCCACGGATTCGCTTCCGAAGGAGGCGGTGATCATCTGAGCGGGTGCCGCAACGGCGAGGCCGTTCGATGCACTCGAAACCGCCGCCCCAGGGCTGGCGGGCGCCGCGCCCGGAAGGGCAGCTTGGGAGGCCGGACGAGCGGGCGAATCGATCACCCTGCGTTCCGATCCCTCGACTACGAGGCGGAAGCGATCGCCCGCAGCGACCATCGCGACCGCGCCCGGACGAACGAGATCGCGGGCCCCGCCATCGTCGGTCGAGACTTCCACCGCCCCTTCGAGCACCTGCATCGAAGCGCCGTCCCGTGCGACGGTAACCGTGAACGTGGTCCCCTTGACCACGGCGGCGAGATACTCGGTCTTCACGCCGAAATGCGGATTGGGCTGCTTGCCGATGTCGAACAGCGCGCTGCCCCAGTCCTGGACGATCTGGATGATCGAGCGCTCCTCGCCGCCCGCCGGGATCCGTATCTGCGAATTGCGGCGGACGGTCACGAATTCGCGTCCGCGCACCAGCACCGCGTTCCCGTCCGCTCCGGTCGTCACTATGGACCCGGCCGGCACTTGCACGCCGCGCCGGGCCGTGACGCTGGCTGTACCGCTGCGGACGGCCACCTGGCCCTGCGCTTCGCTGACGACCCACGGGCCGCTTTGCGCCAGAGCACTGGTGCTACAGAACAGGGCCGCGAGAGTGGATAGCTTTACGATTGGTCGGCTCACGAGGTTCTCCTTCGAGCCTGCCCTACGCGCCGAGCTTACACCAAGCGGTTTAGCGATATGGTCAAGAATGTCTGAAATTGACCGAATATCAACGGTTGGGTCCGTAGTTATGGCGGCTCGTATCAAGAAAGAGAGCCGCTCGTGCGTTCTAATGCTGCCAAAGTACTGTCGTTGGTCGCGCTGGCGGGCGCCTTTCCCGCCGCGGCGCAGGACGCGCTCGATCGCACCGACCCCACACAGGCCGAGGCGGATGAGAAGGCGCAGCCGATCGGAGACGACGAGACCCGGATCGACACGGTCGAGATTGACGTCGACCGGACCGTGTTCGACGACACGCGATACGATGTCGGGGCGATCGTGGTCGAGGGGCTGGTCGCGCTCTCCCCCCAGGATTTCGCCGACATCGTGCAAGACTATTCCGCCCGCACGCTAGGGGCAGGGGAAATGTCCGCGCTCAGTGACCGGATCGCGGCGCGCGCGAGAGAGCGGGGCTTCATCTTCGCCAACGCCGTCATCTCACCGCAATCGCTTTCGTCCGGCGTTCTGCGCGTGAGCCTAGACGAAGGCGTGATCGACGAAATCCGGATCGAGGGAGATGCGGACCCGGCGATTCTCTCGCAACTCGAGCCGTTGCGCGATGGTCGTCCGGTGACGCTCGCGCGGCTAGAGCGCCACATCCTGCTGGCGGACGACATTTCCGGCATCCGATTGCGATCGCCGCGCTACGAGCGCGAGGGTGAGCGCGGCGTCCTGATCGTGGAGGCTCGCCGCGACCGTTTCTCAGGCCGGGCCGAACTCGCTAACGACGGATCGCAGCCAATCGGTCCCCTGCGCGCGCGGATCGATTTCGACGCGAACGGGCTGATATCGCCTTTCGACGAGATCGACTTTACCTATTCGACGGTTCCCACCGAACCGGGCGAGTTGCAATATCTGGCGGGCCGCTACAGCGTGGTTGTGTCCCCGCAAGGGACGGAGGTGTCTTTCGGGGCATCCTATTCCGCGACGCATCCGGGCGCCTATCTGGCGGACCGCGACATCTTCGGGAAATCCGCGCGCGTGTCGGGACGCCTGCGCCATCCGCTGCGCCGTTCGCGCGGCTTCTCGATCTGGGTGGATGGGGAACTGGAATTCCGCGACTTGCGCCAGGACCGTTTCGGCGCGCTTGCGCGCCACGATCGTATCCCGGTGGCGCGCCTCGGTTTCTATTCGCGGGCGCTCATGCTCGACGGAGCGATCCGCGGCGGCCTGACCCTGTCGCAGGGGCTCGATATCCTGGACGCGACGCAGCAGGGCGATCCTCTCGCCTCGCGCGAAGACGCTTCGCCCGATTTCACCGTACTTTCGGGCTGGTTCGCATGGGAGCGCGCGCTGGCGTCCTCGCTTGAACTCGCTCTGGCGGGGCGTGGACAGCTATCGAGCACACCTCTGCTGATCACCGAGGACATCGGCCTTGGCGGCAATTCCTTCCTGCGCGGCTACGATTTTAGCGAACGGTCGGGCGACAACGGGATCATGGGTTCGGCCGAACTGCGTTACGACTGGAGAAATCCGCTCGGCATGCTGCGGCGCGCCGAGCTTTACGCCTTCGCCGATGGCGGGGTAGTCGGCAATCTGGAAGACGGGCGTGGCAGCGGTTCTCTCGCATCGAGCGGCGGGGGCATCCGCACCGACCTCACCCGCAATCTCGACCTTGATCTGGAATTGGCGTTCCCCCTCACCGGGCCACGCTACGACACCGACGACAAATCCCCGCGCTTCAACGTCGCCGTCACGCAGTCGTTCTGATGCTCGAATCGGGACGCTTGCCAAAGCGGCTCAAGTGCGCCGCTTGAGACGGCAGAAGCCAGGCGAGTGCGGGGGCATACTAAATTTGGAGGGGAATCTACGTCCGCTTTCGGTTAGTAGCCAAAGTTTCGCGAACAACCGCGATTAGGGCGTATTCTGTTGAAGAAGTCGCCGCTGGAGCGTTTGGACACTGTCATCTGACGGCGGGGGAGCGGCGTTGCCATCGCGTTCAGGCGGGTGCGAGGCCCGGGATTGGCTTCATTTTGACCAGCTTGCGGAGGTTCTGGGCCGCGGCTGCGAGGTGGAACTCGTCTTTCGTTCCATTGGGACCGCGCAGGCGCACGCGATCCAGTTTGAGGATGCGCTTGAGGTGGGCGAACAGCATCTCGACCTTCTTCCGCTGCCGACTGGAGACTCGGTAAGCATCGCTGGCGGTGATCTCGCGGGTCAGATCGCGTGCACCTTCGTAGACCGAGCGGGTCACCTTGCGAGCCGGCATGTTGGGCGTGCAGCGCTGGCGCAAGGTGCAGGTCTGACAGTCCTGCTGCCGGGCGCGGTATCGGATCGATCCGTCCTTATCGATCCCGCTTCGCGGCGTGCTGAAGTTGCGGTTGGACCGTCGCAGCCGATTGCCGGCCGGGCAGATGTAACTGTCGTCCTCGTGATCGTAGGTGAAGTCCGATCGGGCGAACGTGCCATCATTGCGCGCCGATTTTTCGAACACCGGGATGTGCGGCTCGATCCCTCGTTCCTCAACCAGCCAGGCCAGGTTCGGCGCGGAGCCGTAAGCCGTATCGGCCACCAGCTTCTCCGGCCAAAGGCCGAACCGCTCCTGCGTCCGTTCGATCATCCGACGCTGGGCGAGGACTTCGGCTTGCCGGATCGCTGTCGTCGCCTCGACATCGACGATCACCGCGTGGTCGAGATCGATCAGGTAATTGGTGCTGTAGGCGTAGAAGGCTCGCTCGCGCGTCGCCGCGGTCCAGCGCGAAGCGGGATCGGTGAGGTTGATGCGCTTGGGCGTGACCGGCGTCGATCCGCCGAACGCCGCATCGTCGAGGACCTCGAGATACTCCGCAACGGCGCGACCGGAGGCCTCGGGCGGAAGACCTTCCTCGCCCGGCACCGATCGCTGGCGATGGACATCGGCGCGGATAAGGCTGGCATCGACCGCGAAGCCTTCCGCGCCGACCAGCCCCTCGGCCATGCAGCGCTCGACGGTCAGCTCGAACAGCTTGCGCAACAGGTCGCTGTCGCGGAACCGGCCGTGCCGGTTCTTCGAGAAGGTCGAGTGATCAGGCACCGCGCCATCGAGATCAAGCCGGCAGAACCAGCGATAGGCGAGGTTGAGATGAACCTCTTCGCACAGCCGCCGCTCCGACCGAATACCCATGCAATAGCCCACGATCAGCATCCGGATCATCAGCTCGGGATCGATCGAGGGGCGCCCCATCGCGCTGTAGAACGGCTTCAGATGCTCGCGGATGCCGGACAGATCGACGAAGCGGTCGATCGATCGCAGCAGGTGATCGCCCGGCACGTGTTCCTCGATGCGGAAGCTGTAGAACAGCGCTTCCTGCATTACCGTCCGCTCACCCATCATCAGCCCGATCTCCGCTTGCCTGCGGATTACTGAATCAGGACTTCACGCCGATCTCAAGCGAGACTTTTTCAACGGAATAAGGGCGCAAACCAGCCGCCCAAACTGATAAAAATTGACAACGCGTTGCATATGACGAAACCGACGATATGCACCTGAAGAACGACGATAATGAAGATGAATCCGCTAGCCGTCTCGACGTAGCCGCAAAAGCAGCAGGGATCGGCGTGTGGGAGTTTGATCCCATCTCAGGTCGGCTCGACTGGGACGATCGCTGCCGCGAACTGTTCGGTATTTCCTCGGCACGCAGGATCGACTACCAGACCTTTCTTGAAGGGCTGCATTCCGACGACCGGGAAGCCGCCGATCTCGCCGTACAGCGTGCGCTAGATCCTACCGGCCCGGGGGGCTACGAGATAGCCTATCGCACGGTCGGCATCGAGGACGGCAAGATCCGCCACATCGCGGCGACCGGACGAACTTTTTTCGAGGATCGCGAAGGTCAACGCGTGGCCGTTCGTTTCGTTGGCGCCGTGGTGGACATCTCGGCAATCCTTGCAGCACAGGACGAGTTGAAGGAGACCGAAAGCCAGTATCGCGGAGTGCTCGAAGCCACGAACGACGCGATCTGGAACTGGGACCTCGTTGCGGATCACGTCGAGTGGAGCGAAGCCCTCCATTCCGCGTTCGGGCATTCTAAATCCGATGTGGAACCGACAGGGGGGTGGTGGCTTGACCAGATCCACGAAGACGATCGCGCCCGCGTAGACCGTGACATTCATACGGTCATTGAAAGCGACGGTATCGAATGGGAAGCCGAGTATCGGTTCAGATGCGGCAACGGTTCCTTCGCAACGGTGTACGATCGCGGCAGCGTGATCCGAGATCCAGATGGGCGACCCATTCGCATGATCGGTGCGATGCTGGACCTCAGTAATTTGCGAAAGGCGGAAAGGACACTCGCGCGGAGCGAGGAGCGTTATCGTGTCCTGACCGAGGTATCGCCGCAGATCGTCTGGATGGCCAATCCGGATGGACAACTGACCTACGCCAACCAGCAGTGGTTCGACTTCAGCGGTCAAGCGCGGAACGGTTCCGCGCAAGAGGCATGGAGGGACGCGATCCATCCGGACTATGTCACTGCTTTGAGGGAAGCATGGGCCGCCGGTAGCCGGGATACCGCAAAGTGGTCCGTTGAGGTGCCTCTCCGGCGCGGGGAGGACGGCTCTTGGCGTTGGCATGTCGTTCGCGGTCGCCCCGCCACAGGCGAGGATGGGACCGTGCAATCGTGGATCGGGGTTGCGCTCGACGTTCACGACAAACGGGAAGCGGCGGATGCCCTCGCGGCAGAAACGGCACGGCTCGAGACACTGCGGCGGGTGGGAAGTGAACTTTCGGCCGAACTCGAACTCGAGAATCTCGTGCAAAAGGTCACCGACGCAGGCGTGGAACTGTCCGGCGCGCAGTTCGGAGCCTTCTTTTACAACGTCCGGGATGATGCGGGCGAGCAGTATCTCCTCTACACTCTTTCTGGTGCCGACAGAGCCGACTTTGAGAAGCTGGGCCGACCGCGCATTACGGACATCTTCCGACCGACCTTCTCGGGCGAAGGTGTCATTCGGTCAGACGATATCACTAAAGATCCGCGTTACGGCAAGAACGCTCCTCACTCCGGCATGCCGAAGGATCATCTTCCGGTACGGAGCTATCTCGCTGTCCCCGTGATCGGAAGGGAAGCGGAAGTGATAGGTGCGCTTCTGTTCGGGCACCCCGATCCCGCTCGATTTACCGAGCAACACGAACGCCTTATCAAAGGCATCGCCGCGCACGCGTCGGTCGCGATCGATAATGCGCGGCTCTACAGGACAGCGCAGGACGAACTGCGCGAACGCCGCCGTGTCGAAGCCGACCTCAGAGAACTAACCGAGACGCTCGAAGAACGGGTGGCGAAGGAAATTGAGCTTCGCTCGAATGCAGAGGAAGCGTTGCGGCAGGCCCAGAAGATGGAAGCGGTCGGTCAACTCACCGGGGGGATCGCCCATGACTTCAACAATCTGCTGACGGTGATCGCCGGCAATATCGATATGGCGGCCCGTGCGATCGAAAATGCGGGCGAGACAAATCCGCGTGTCGCCAGGGCACTCGACGGCGCGCAGCGCGCCGCATCGCTGACCCAGCGCCTTCTTGCCTTCGCTCGCCGGCAGCCCCTCGACCCGAAACCGATCCGCGTTGACCGCCTGATCCGCGGCATGTCCGACCTCCTGGACCGTTCGCTCGGCGAGAGGGTCGAGGTAGAGTTCGTGGGCGCACCTGGACTCTGGCTGGTCGAGGTCGATCCTAACGAACTGGAATCCGCAATCGTCAATCTGGCAGTGAACGCGCGTGATGCGATGCCCGAAGGGGGCAAGCTAACGATTGAGGTCAGCAATGCGAGGCTGGACGAGGCCTATGCCGCACGCCACGCGGAGGTCGCCCCGGGACAATATGTCATGCTCGCGATAAGCGATACCGGTAGCGGCATGCCACCCGAGCTTCTCGACAAGGTCTTCGAGCCGTTCTTCACGACCAAGGAAGTCGGCAAGGGGACCGGGCTCGGCCTCAGCATGGTCTACGGGCTCGTTAAACAGTCCGGGGGACACGTGAAGATCTACAGTGAATCAAATCGCGGGACCACGGTGAAGATCTATCTGCCCCGCCTCCATGATGAAGTAGCTCTGGTCGACGAGGTCGATCCTGCCGAAGCGCTGGAGGAAAGCGATCTCCAAGAACTGGTCTTGCTCGTCGAGGACGACGAGGATGTGCGTGCATATACTGCCGATTGTCTACGGGAACTCGGTTACCGGGTCGTCGAAGCTGCATCAGGCGAGGACGCGGTTGCTCTCGTCAAGCAGACGCTTGAGGAGATCGATCTCCTATTCACCGACGTCGTCATGCCCGGAATGACCGGTGAGGAACTCGCGGCCGAACTTCGGCGCGACCGACCCGACCTCAAGGTCCTCTATGCGTCGGGCTATACCCGCGATGCCATCGTGCATTCGGGACGTCTTCAGCGCGGTGTAGCTCTCCTCCAGAAGCCGTTCAATTTTGCGGAACTAGCACGCAAGCTTCGCGATGTCCTCGAGCTCGGCAATGTCGGACGCGCCATCGCCCTGGTCGATACGAACAGGCAACACGGGCCGGCCCGCGAAGCACTGGGCTCATCCGGCTATGAAGTCGATGTCGTTCACACGGCGAGAGAACTGACGGATAAGGTGCGCTTGCTGGAAGGTCGCGTCGATTGCGTGGTACTCGACGACCGTTCGCAGCAGGTCGACATCGCGCGTACGATCTCGGTTCTCCGCTCGATCGCCGAACATCTTCCGATCCTTGTCCTATCGGACGATTGGGAACGCCTGAAGAAGCTCGAGGACCGATGCATCGCCATTGCGCCGACACCGGACCGGACGGCTGAAGTAACCACCTTGCTGAGACGCCTGAAGGTCCGCTGCAACAACGATCACGACAGCGGAACTTAGCCTCTTTTCAATTCCTCGAGCGCCCTTTCGACATCATCCAATACATAGGGCTTGGGAATGAAAGCGGCATCCTCTCCGCAGCGCGATCGATCGACGTCTCCCCCGTAACCGCTGGCTACGGCAAGGGGAATATCGAGTTCGCGCAGCCGGTCCATGACAGGATAGCTGACTTCTTCCCCTAGGCAGAGATCGACGATAGCTGCGACTGGTCTATTTTTTTCGAGAAAGGCAAGCGCGCTATCCACCGATGACACGCACGCCGCGACATCACGGCCAAGCGCATCAATGATGTCCTCCAAGAGCATGGAGATCATGCCATCGTCTTCGACGATCAGTATTTTGTCCCGCATCACCTTATCCCCCTCCTGTTGCCGTTCTGTTCATACCATGCACCATTGGCAAGCCTGTTCTGACACGAACCCGCCGTTGAAGCGTTTGGGATTGCATAAGTTTACGATCGAGATGCGGTTCGATGGATATGATGCAGGTCTTCTTCATTAACTGCCCCGGTTTGCTGCGCACGATCTCGGCGGCCGTCTGCGCCTATGCCAGCATGATCTTGGTGCTGCGCGTGGCGGGCAAGCATGCGCTCTCGAAGCTGCACGTTTTCGGTTACATCGTCACGGTCGCGCGCGCTTCGCAACTAAATTGTCGGTCCCACCGAGGGCTTCCGATACGGTTTTCTATCATCTTGGCAAACGCTCGCGACACCGTTTCAAGATGAGGGCGCGTATAGGGAAAAGCGGCTACGTGGTCGAAATTGTGTCGCATCGCGGCATTGGTTTCGAAAATAAAGAGTTCGCCAGCCGCTGAGACTGTGAAATCGATTCCTGCAAAATCGAGATGCAGCGCCTGCCCTACGTCGTGGATCGCTTGCCATGCGGCTTTGCCACAGGCAGCTTCCGGATCTGCCAAATAGTGACGCTCCATTGCTTGGAAATGCTCGCTGGACGCCATTACGCGATAGCGATCGCCCGAGTGAATCTGCCACATGTCATTCGCCAGCCATGCCACTGGGTAGACTTCGCCATCGATGAAAAAGGCGCGCGCCTTGTGGAACATTTCCCCATTTCGTCGACAATCCGTGAAGGCAATCGCATAGACATGCCGCTTGCGTCGCAGCGCATGTAGGGCGCAATCGATGTCCGCAAGTTTGCTGCATAAATAGACTTCCCGGCCCGTTTGCCGCCCGGTCGCGCGGAGGATCAGCGGCAGCGTCATCTCCTCCCGCGCCAGTGTAGCGAGGAGCGCCGCTCTGCCTTCGCGCAGTGAGACTCTTAGCGTCTTGGGAAATTTCGTATGCCGGATTCCGGCGAGCCGTTGGTAATTGCCGTCGCGCGTAGTCCGCAGCACAGCTTGCGGACGGTTAATCACCGGCAGATGCGGATGCTCGCGCAGATATTGCGCAACCGCCTTCAATGATCGCCGGCCACGATCGGCACAGGCTATGGTATTGAGCAGTAGGCGGGCCTCCCCCGCTGCATGAAGCGGGCTGGGATCACCGGCTACAAGATTCGCGGTGACGAGATTGCGTTTTTCACCGTGCAGTAAATGGGCGAGTGCGAAATGCCCCCCTTTAAACTTGAATTCGATTGCTCCCGTCGGACGACCAACCGCGCAATAGTTCGCAGAATCGAGGCAGCGTGGTCGCAAGATCAATTGCTTCGGGTCTGCTTCCACAGATCGTTCGATCGGCCGTGCTTGTGCAGCTTTCGTAAGGAGCTCACGGGCATCTTTACGGGATCTGCGCTTGCGCATGATGGCCGACAGGCCGAGCAGCCCATCCGCATCGTTCGGG
The DNA here is from genome assembly GCF_001635685.1 of Erythrobacter sp. HI0063. GTDB lineage: Bacteria > Pseudomonadota > Alphaproteobacteria > Sphingomonadales > Sphingomonadaceae > Qipengyuania. The sequence goes on along the minus strand of NZ_LWFF01000332.1, from coordinate 7,477 downwards.
TCAATCTCTATCTGCTGACGAAAAATCGCTTCCGCGGCATCGAGATCGCCGCTCCGCAGCAGTTCCTTCAGCGAGCGCGGGGCGACGAAATTCTCCTGCACATCGATGTTCATTCGATCTCTCGCACCCGCAAACGATAGCGCAACATCAGCCGGTCGCTATTCGACGCAAAACCACCGCGCGCATGCAAAGCTTTCTGGTTATTGACGAACAGGATATCACCAGCGTCCAACGCGAAAGAAGTTTGCTCGACGAGTTCCGCCAAGACCTGATCCAGCTCCTCAAGGGCGGGTCCATGCTTCACGATCCCCTCGTTTTTGCGCAACGCGCATTCCTGTAGTTGAGTGCGGTAATAACGGATTGAGGGGGCGGCTTGCTGTCCCCACAACACTCGCATCGGCCCACGCCCGAAATCGTGGCATCTTTGACGCAAGGCGTTCCGCGTCGCAGCCGAAAGCCGAGCGACGACATCATTCGCGCATACCACCGACGACAGGCCACCCCCGTTGCGATCCGGTCGCACCATTGCGAAGGCGACCAGCGAATGTGGTCGTCGCGCATGCGCGGAGTCGGTGTGGAACGCCAGCGGCTGGTTTGTGCGACTGTAGCGAGTCCCTTTGCTTTCCCTCGCCGCTGCTTCTTGGTCGATCTGAACGCGCGTAAACGAGAGACGTTGCTCGGGCGCAAGGGGCGCGAGTAACGCCTTGGTCTCTTCTGGATCAGAAACAAGGTTAGGATCATGGTGGACGAAGAAATAAGGCGGCCTCGAAAGCCGCCGCACGAGCTCCGATCGAAGCTCCGCATAACGATCTTCAGGGACGCGATCTTCCAAGGCCGGCGCAAGCGCCGCCCGCGAGGCGATCATCATTTTTGCCGAAGTCCAGAACATTTGGCGAGCCTAGGTCCATCATGGTTAACTTCTGGCTAAACATGATTATCGAGACCCGCTCAGTCAGCCGACTTCTCGCGGCCGCAATGGAACGCAACCAGCATCCTCGAACGCAACACGGCCAAGCGCAACGGAATGCTTCGCTTTTATCCGACTATCGACAGGACAACCTGTCATATTCGCACTGAAACGACTGAAGGTATTTGAGGCAACCGAGTTGCGCCCCTAGCAACCGTAAATTGGAGGCGCTGCAAGCATCGGCACCGTCGTGGTTGAACGGCAGCTTTCAGGATCGCGTTACGATAGATCGGATAGCCGTTGTGGGGCGCAAGGCTGACATTATTGAGCCTACTTCACGGCCCAGCACGCATCCCCATTAGGAAAATTTCGACCTACCCAGCCTCGTTGAAAGCGATGGAAAGACGCTGTTCCTGAGGACAGCGGGAGAGGGAAAAAGCCCTCCGGTTGTCCTCGTCCATCAACGACGAGGAACACAAAATGCGTAGACCGAACAGACCGGGCGTCAATCAGAACGACATTGACTATACTCGCACCCTGCGCCGCATCACGCCGCTTTCCGAGTGGCACGCCCCCTCCGATGCGGGTCCGCCCTTGATGAAGATTGCCGTGATCGACACCGAAACCACCGGGTTCGATCCGCAATACGACGAGCTGATCGAGATTGCCGTTGCCATGATCGTCATCGATGAAAAGGCCCGCGTGATAGCGGTGGAAAGCCTGCGGAGCGGAATGCAGCAGCCATGTCGTCCGATCGAGCCAGAGATCAGCCGGATCACCGGAATCACGACCGAAATGGTCGAAGGCACGCGGTTCGTGCCTCAACAAATCGCCGACCATCTTGCCGAAGCGGATGCCTGCCTGGCCTTCAACGCCAGTTTCGATCGGCGCCACCTCGAAGAGCTCGTGCCGGAGGTCGGGGCTATGCCCTGGATCTGTGCGATGGCGGATGTCGACTGGCATGGGTGTGGCTTCGATGGCCGTGCACAGGGGTATCTGTTGATGCAGACGGGCCTGTTCAATCCTGTCGCGCACCGCGCGGGCGACGATGTCGCGAGCCTCGTCAATCTCCTCGCGCATGTGTGCGAAGATGAACGCACCGTCATGGCCCACGCTCTCGAAGGTGCCAAGGCAGCCAGCTGGCGCTTCGAAGCAAGCGATCTGCCGCATCGCCTGAAGAAGGACGCATATCGGCGCGGCTACCGCCGATCGTATCACGGTGTCTATCACAAGCTTGTGCGAGAGCCGGACCACGACGCCGAGATCGCCTGGTATCGGGAACTGGTCGGTCGCGATCCAACCATCGTCCCGGTTGACTGGATCGATCGCTACCGCGCCGAGTGGACGTGGGAACCAGAGAAGCGGGAAGTGGAAGTGGCGCACTGGCGGCGCTGATGGTGGGCCATCCGGTTGAGGGAAAAGGCTCCGGCGAACACGCCATCACACTGAAATAAGGAACAGATTGATGAACAATTCCCAAGCTGGTGGGCTCGAAGCTCACCGGGCGAACGCGCTCGCCCTCCGTCTCGAACTCGGATTACCCGCAATCGCGACGGGCACGTCGGCGGTCACCTTCGGCGGCGTAGTGACCGCTAGCCTGCCGGTGATGGAAGGAATTGCCCGCAAGGCATCCGACGATCGCCAGGACGCGGTCTTCGCGGTCTATAATACGGATTCGGACACCAAGCCCGCCTGGTATTTCCTGGTGTTCCGAATGATGGATTCCATCGGAATGGTTCGGGTTGAGCCGGTCTGTATCGGCGCCGAAAAGGCCCTCGTCCTCGTCACGATGGATCGCAGCCGTCAGTTCGCCATCGATGGGCGTGGCATCCTCAGAGAAATGAAGGTCGCCAAGGCAACGAAGCGATCCGGGACACTCGCACAAGCGGAGCGTCGGATCGCGGCCGCGGCGGAAGCCCTTGCTCCGGTTCTCAAGACGGGGGCGTGGAAAGCGGACACCTTCGCATTCCAGGCTGACGGCACCGCGGTCCCGGTGAACAACGCAGCAGCCTGACAGCTTCCAACTACCGGACTCAATGGGGCGGCGCTTCACCAGGAGCGCTGCCCCTTTTTCCGTTTTACAGCAAGGGACCATTTCCATGGCCGATATCTTACGGCGGCATCCGCAAATCCTGTGCTCTCTCGCGATCATCCGCGACCGAAGCGAATTCGCTAGCCGCTCGGCTATCCGTTCGACCGCGATCTTCACCGTCACTCGCAGCAGACGAGCGGGGGCGAGGTTCGCCCTAGATCATCGCGCCTTCGATAGGAGGGCGACCCGTGCGGAAATCCTTGCCGGTATCGCTGAACGCCTTCCGTTTGGAGCAACCGTGATCGCACGCGCTTCTCGTACACCGCAGCACTATTTCCGCCACGCGTTCGCCGCAGGTGGACCGCTCCCACTGGCCGACCTGCAATTACTCCAATGCAAACGTGGGGATCTCGACTTCCTGCCGCTCGAATGCGCGAACCTTGCGATGGAGGAGATCGCGGCAGCATATCGGATCGAGCGGGCCGGGCCCGGTTCGAACATCCTCTCTCGGTCGCGCAGAGCACCGGACGAGGCGCAGTGTCTGTGGCTGGCCTTCCTCTGGTCGCAATTCTCCCCGCACGAGCAGACCTCGTTGAGCACGGCGTGGGAAGCGTGGCGCGCCATCGAACGGGCGCGGCCACTCCCCTTTTGAAGAAGCGCGATGATGCCAACACTGTGAGAAAGGAAAAGCAAAATGGCAAAAACGTATCTCGCGCTCGACGCGGAATTTTTCTGGGACCGTGACCTGCATGAACTGCATCGGGCGATGGATCCCAAATCTCAGCGGCATGCAGTTGCCGTGAAGAAGGTTATGGCGGCAGGCGTCTTTCAGTTCACCATTGACGAGGAAGGTCGGGTGTCCCCGCAAATGAAAGGAAAATAGCATGGCACGCTTGAAATACACCTTCATCGATACCGAGAGCTGGTGGGATCGCGATCTCCATCGCGCCTACCAGCATCTCGATCCCGCGACCGAGCATCGTCGGATCGGCTGTCGGCGCATCGGCGTTGCAGCGGCTCTGGATGTCGAGATCGATGACGAAGGCCGGATCTCGGTTGGTGCTGTCGCTTCTTGGACCGCGCTCGACCTTGGCGGCGAAAGAGAAGTCGTCAGTCGGTTGTTCGATCATCTGCGTCAGCGAGAAGACCGCATCGTGGTGACCTATGGCGGCATCGCGACCGACGTTCAGATCTTGACGCTGGCGGCGATGCAGTATGGGCTGCGGCTCCCTCCTCATCTGCTCGACCTGCCGGGTCGAAAAGGTCCGCGATGGCATCTCGATCTTGCACTCATGCTCAAAGGCGGTGGCCGGACCTTCCATCATTTGTCCGAGGTAGCGTTGCGCATCGGCATCCCGCTCAAATTGCTCGAGGATAAGAAGTGGGTGGATGCCCCAGCGTCCGCCGGAGCGTGGGATCAGGTCCGAGCGCACTGTGAGAAGGACTGCATCGTCACGGCCAGCGCGATGATCGCCTGGAGATGTGTACAGGGGCATGATGCTCTTCGGCTCGAGCCGGCGCTGCTCGGTCTGTTCGCCGGGGTTCTTCGCAGTCGGTCCGAGGAGTCTTACGGCGGTCTCTTGCAAGCCTACCAGGTGTCGCTCGAACAACGGATTTCGAGCGCTTGGGCCGAGGCCGCCTGAGGTTCCTAACCATCTATGCGCCAAATGTGATCGATTCCGACATAGGGTCTGATACAATTTTTTCGCGATCCAAACCGATCACCGTTCAGCGAACACGCTATCCAAATATGCTGCCAGCCTGATCCCACCCTGCTTCAGCCGCATCTTTGCCATGCTAAGATGCTCGTATTGATAGGCGTAGCCAAGGCTGGGGTTAGACTGGCTCCCTGTTGGGTAGATGTCTTCGCGTATCTGGGTGGCTTTTCTATTGGCGGCCAAAATCAAGACCATTGGCAATAAGAAGGTCTTTGCCGATGCAAGCATGACGCCTCGCCAATTGACCAAAAAAGGCGGGTTCCGGAACGGAACCCGCCTCCTTCGCAATCGGCTGAGGGGTCAGAAGCCGATCGTGACCCCGGCGTTCACGCTCGCCACGTCGACATTGCCTCCGGTGGCATAGCTTCCCCGCAGGAATGCTCCAGAATTCGTTCCGATGTCGGCGAACAAGCCCGCTCCGATGGTGAAGTAGCCATCCGGGTCGACACCCTGCAAACGGAAGCTGTTTGTCGGTGCACCCAGGAAAGCGACGTCACGGAACGAATTGTCGTCGTCGTCGAAGCTATAGGCTATCGTCACTTCGGGACGAAGCGTCGCAAGACCGGTCGTGAACGCGGTCCCTGCCCGCAGGCCGAGGGTCGGCGTGAGAACGCTTTCGTCGGCCTCGTATACAATCAGGCTGACCGCACCGGCGCCTTCTTCCGTGAAGCCATCGAAATCGAATTGGCGGAAGGAAAGCTGCCCGAACGGAGCGACCCAGCCACCGCCAAAATCGACCATGTACTCCGCACGCAGACTACCGCGAAGTTCGGTGCTGTCGAAAGCGGCAAGAGCCGTGCGCGACAGGGTCGGCATAATGCGCGTGGCGTTCCAGTCACTCCAGCCGTAGACGAGATCCGCTCCGATTGCGAAATTGCCGAACGCCTGGCGCAGATATGCCCCGACCATCCATGTGTCGGCTTCTGCGGTCAGAAGGTTGCTGTCCGAATTAGCGCTGATCCGACCGTAGCCGAAACCAAGACCGATCTCACCGCGACCAGTGGCAACGCCGAACCCTGCGGAGGCCCCGTAATTGTCGGCTTCGAAATCTCGCGAACCGACATCAGTGTCGCCCTCGAATTCGACGAAGTCACCTGACGGAGCGATCCAAACGTTGAAGCCACTGGCACCTGCCGGAACACGGCGGCTGCTGATGGCATCGACGAACGGCGCGGTCGTTTCGAGCGCAGTGAGCGAGCCATAGAATTCGCCCGACGCGAGCTCGTTCAAGGCCGTGGACACTTGGTCCATCGTCAGAAGCGAGTCGAAGCCTACGAAGATGTTCGCGAGATCCTGTGACAGGACGAACTGATTTCCGCCCAGTCCGATACCGCCTGCAGAACCGGCCCTGATCGTCGCGATGACATCGGGGAATGCTGCGGAAAGAGCAGTGCCCACAGCGATCGCGTTCTGGTTGTTCCCGGCAGTTTCGAAACCGACCCGATCGGCGCTTGCGAACACGATGGTCCGGCCACCTTCGGTTCTCGTGCCGAGGTCGAAGGTCACGAAGTTGGACGGTGAGTTCACCGCCACATTCGCACTGGTCGTAACCGTGCCCGAAACGCTCCCAATATCGACCCGCTGCCCATCGGTGAAGATACCGCCTGTCGGGCTAACCAAACGAACGGTGCCCGCCAGATTCATGTTTCCGTCGACCGTCAGGAACGAGGTTCCAAGGTTGGCAAAAGCCTGGCCGAATGCGTTCTCCGGCGTCGTGAACAGGCCCGAGGCCAAGCCGATCGACTGGAAGGCGAGCGGGTTGGTCGATGTGCTGTTGCTGGAGAAGCGCGGATCGCTCACCCGGACCAGGGTCGGTGTCACGCCAACAGAAAGCGAGCCGGTTCCGGTCTGGGTGAAGTTTCCATTCTGGTAAACCTCCACACCGTCGATAGCTGTTACCGAACTGTTTGTCCCGAACAGAGGAGCGGGAAGCTCCACGCGACTTCCCAGGACAAGGCTCGCCGCATTGACGGTGTTGCCGCGGATACCGAACACGCTGTCGCTTCTGCCGACTGTGGCCAGCTGGATTTCGCCACCATTGATGGCGAAAGTTCCGACATCCAGAGTGTAATCGGCGATCGTGTTCGTGTTGCTCCGCGGCGCAAACGCAGCGCCGGTGATCAGGAACATACCATTCCCAGCCTTTGTGAGCGATTGGACGCCAAGGACGCGGGCACCGCCTGCGAAGGCCGAAAGGTCACCCGCCGCCGCAATACCCGGATCGGTATTGCCGAAGCTGTCTTCGAGCATAGCCAGCGCCGTGTCGCCCAGACCGAGATAACCTGAGCCGTTTAAAGTCACGGTTGTTCTGGTGAACCGTTCGCCGGTTTCCTCGTCATATTCGGCCGCTACACCGCCGCCCGTCACGGATCCCGAATTCAGCGCGATACCTGCGGTAATACCGCTGGTGCGGATCGTGTCGTCGATCGCTCCGAAGACTCCCGCGACCGAGATCGTGCCTCCAAGAAGACCATTCTGTTCGACTGCATAACCCTGCTCGATGGCCTCGGCGAGATCGAAGACCTCTTCTTCGCCGAGCTGGGTCAACGTATCCGTCGAACGCGTCGTGTAATTATTTACGTTCTGACCAAGCGAGACGTCGCCGCGCAGAACGCCGTTATTGACGAGCGTTCCGTCGAGCGCGGCAAGCGAAGCATTGCCGGTCACAAGGCCGTTATTGGTCAGCGTGGCCGTACCGCCGGTTGCCGCATACGTGGTGGTGGTCGTGTCCGTACGGGTCACATCGTTCAGATCGGTCCGGGTCGTCGTGGACGAAATATCCTCGTAGAGCGAGAAAGCCCCGATCGATCCGAAAATCTG
>NZ_LWFF01000331.1 GCF_001635685.1 Erythrobacter sp. HI0063 | reverse complement strand
AGGTGCGATGCCAGAGGCTTGCCCCTCGGCTTCGTGCTGACACCGGGGCAAGCGCACGATGTGCAGGGCTTCGCACCGCTGTTCCGCATGATAACTGACCGGATCGAGGCCTTCCTGGCTGATCGGGGATACGATGCCGATGCGATCCGCGAAGAGATTGAGGCGGCGGGCGTCGAGGCGGTGATCCCGGCCAAGGCGGGCCGGCGTAATCCCGCCGCGCATGATCGCGCGAAATACAAGTGGCGCAACCTGATCGAGCGACTGTTCAATAAACTCAAGAACTGGCGACGCGTTGCGACCCGCTACGACAAAACCAAGGAATCCTATCTCGGCTTCGTCGCGCTCGCCTCAGTCAAACTCTGGATACCCTTTGTCCACGAAACCTAGACGCTCTGGTAGGATTCATCGGCGCCGCGCTGATTTGCCTATTTATAGTGCAAACCTTGCTAGTGGCTAGAACACTTGCTCGTGTCGATTCAAATGCGGATCGTTGATGTCAATGAGTACTACTGCCCGACAGGAGGTGGGGTTCGAACGTACATCGACCGGAAAATGCGACTCCTGGCTGATCTTGGTCACGAACTTATTGTCATCGCACCCGGCCATGAGAATCGTCTCGAACACCGCCCCGGCGGGGGGCGCGTTTTCTGGGTAGCCGCACCCCGCCTTCCGTTCGACCGAAGCTACGGGATGTTCTGGGATGGGGCTCCGGTAACGGCACTGCTCGATGAACTAAATCCCGACGTCGTCGAGACAAGCTCGCCGTTTCGCCCCGCATGGATCGTCGCCAACTGGAGAGCGCCCGCAGCTAAAGTCTTCTTCGCACACAATGACCATATGACTGCCTACGCGCAGCGTTGGGTGGGACGACTGGCCTCGCGGCAAAAAGTTGAGAGTTGGTTTGGGTGGTACACCCGCTACCTTGCTCACTTCCTCGACAGGTTCGATGCCTTTGTCACGAATGGCAGGACGCTCGACCGTTGGTATTCCGGCCGCGGACTTCAGGTCGATGCACCGCTTCCGCTCGGCGTGGAAGGCGGCGTTTTCGCCCCGCATCTTCGAGATGAACAACTACGGGCAGCGCTACTGGGCGAGTGCCACCTTCCACCTTGTGCGCATTTACTTATCGGGGTCGGGAGGCATCACCCGGAGAAGCGCTGGCCGATGGTTATTGATGCGGTTGAACAAGCCGGCCAATCGGCTATTGGGCTCATCCTCCTTGGCGACGGCGTCGATCGACCCAAAATCTTCAGCCGCGTCGCTGGCAATCCCCACATCCGGCTGTTTAAGCCGATCTTCGAGCGTGAGCGATTTGCATCCGTGTTGGCTAGCGCAGATGCGCTCGTGCACGGATCGGATACCGAACCTTTTGGTCTCGTTGCCTTAGAAGCCATCGCGTCAGGGCTGCCGTTGATTGTTCCTAACGAGGGAGGGTCAGCGGAATTTGCAGCACCAAGCCATTCCGAATCCTATAATGCGCGTGACGCGAAATCCTGCGCAGCGGCGATCCTGCGCCTGTTGGCGCGGGATTCCGTACAGTTACGTTCCGCAACCCTGGATGCAGCAGGAAGAGTTCGTACGGATCTCGATCACCTAATTGACCTACTGGATTATTATAATCAGCTACTCTTACGACGATCGATTTCATGATAAATTTCGCGAAAAAAAATGAAGCAAGGGTTGTAGTCATTGACGTATCTTACGGAAAACATTCCCTGGTGGCTTGATATAGCGCGCATCCTACTGGCAGGGTTGCTGGGTGTCATAATTGGCTGGCAACGTGAGCACCACGGCAGGGAAGCCGGAATCCGAACCTACATGGCTGCTTCGCTAGGAGCCTGCGCCTTCGGACTTGTGTCGAACGCCATCGGGGACCAAGGTCGCATCTCTGCGGGAATTGTTACTGGAGTAGGATTCATTGGCGCCGGCATCATCCTGCGCGACGCTGGGCGCGTGACGGGGCTCACAACGGCAGCTACGCTCTGGGCGTCTGCAGCGGTCGGGTTAAGCGCCGCGTACGGGATCTATCATCTGGCTGTCATAACCGCTCTGATGCTTCTTTTGATCCTTGAGCTGCCTCGCATGCCTGGGTGGACGCGGGTTTCGCACCGAGCCCGCTTGCATGTACACCATTCGGATTCCGACGACGAACCTACTCGATGAACATCACCTTGCACGCCGAAGCAGGCCAATCGGCTCGGAATCTAGCGCCGTGGAAGTTGGAATTGACGTCCCTTTCTCGGGATTTTCGCTTCGATGCAGCTTTTGAACGGCCAAATGAGCCTGCGGCTCAATCCGTGCTATGATACGCTTGTACTGGGGATGTTCGATGCGCTCGCTAAGCCTCGCTGTTTGCGGCCTTCTTCTCGCGGGGCCTGGCTTTGCTCAATCGCCGAACTGGTTGAACGCCCGGACGATCGAAATCGACATGAAGAATTTCGCTTTCGTTCCAGCCACGATCACGCTTCAACGCGGTGTTCCCTACCGCTTGCGCTTTGTTAACACGGCAGGGGGCGGCCACAATTTTGTCGCCAAGGCCTTTTTCGAGCAAGCCACTATTGACCCTGCCAGCCGGTCGACGATCAACAAGGGTGAGGTCGATCTGGGAGGCGGAGAAAGCGGGGACGTGCGCCTGGTTGTCAACCGGATCGGAACCTACGACGTGCATTGTTCGCACTTCATGCACTCGATTTTCGGCATGAAAGGCAAGATCGTCGTCCGGTGAGCGTCACTGGCTCGGCTCTCTTCCATGTCATGGCTGAGGACGTTCGGCGTAATGCAACGGCAAAGCCAACTCAGGCTCTGATAAGTGATCTCGTCGGGCTTCGTAACATTGCCGTAGTCCGTTTCGCTGGTCTCATATTTTAGAGAGCAAGCCAACGGGCCCGACAGCGACCACCCCGAAGGGCTATTGCGACGCACTCTCAAATCACCTATTGCGTTGGTTGAGAGAGATTCGCAAAAGGGTCAACGGTGAGAAATCTTGGTATTGGAACTGCACTCGGCTTCGGGCTGCTCACCGTCCCGGCAATGGCTCAAGACCAGTTCCTGCCGGGACCCGGCAGCACCTCGCAAACGATCATCGTGACCGGCGTCCGCGACGGCTATCAGATCGATGCGACCAGCACCGCCACGCGCACACCGACCGAGCTCAACGATGTCCCCCAAGCGGTCTCGATCATCACGGAAACGCAGATCGACGACCAGGCGATGCGCTCTATTGCCGATGTACTACGCTATGTCCCCGGCGCCGTAATCTCCCAAGGTGAGGGACACCGCGATCAGATCATCCTGCGCGGGAACAGCAGCACCGCAGACTTCTTCGTCGATGGCTTGCGTGACGACGTGCAATATTATCGCGGCCTCTACAATGCAGAGAGGATCGAGGTTTTGAAAGGTCCCAACGCGATGATCTTCGGGCGCGGCGGCGGCGGGGGCGTGATCAACCGCGTCACCAAGCGCCCTGTCGCCAACGCCTTCATCAGCGGCAGCGGTTCGGCGGACACATATGGCGCATGGTATGTCGACGCCGACATCAGTCAGCCACTCAGCGAGTCCGTCTCCACCCGGATGAACGCCGTTTACGAGGAGTTCCGAAACAATCGCGACTTCTATGACGGGCGCCGGGTTGCGATCAACCCGACCGTCGCGCTCTCGCTCGGCGGTGCGACTCGGATCGATCTGGGCTTCGAATATAACAGCGACAAGCGAACGATCGACCGAGGCGTCCCCTCGGCCGTCCAGGGCTCGCTCACGAGCCCATCACGTCCGCTTACCGGCGTCCGCGACACCTTCTTCGGTGTGCCGGGGTTCAACGTCAGCGATTTCGAGGCCAAGGTCCTAAATGGCCGCGTTGAGCACCGCTTCAGCGACAATCTGACCCTGACCAGCCGGATCCTGTACGGTGATTATGACAAGCTCTATCGGAACGCCTTTGCGGTAACCCCGGTCACGCCGCGCGGCGGCGTCCGCAGCGTCGGCCTCGAAGCGTATAGCGATCCCACGACGCGCACGAATCTGCTCAACCAGAACGACCTTGTGTGGACCGTCACCACCGGCCCCGTTCGCCACGTGCTGCTCGCCGGCTTCGAAGTTAGCGACCAGCGCACGCGCAACCAGCGGATCAACGGCTTTTTCGGGGGTGGCGATATCGTCAATGGGGGGCGGCGCGTCTTTGTCGGGTTGGCCGACCCGATCACGGTGCCGCCGGTTACGCTGCGCACCGCCGCCAACACCGGCTACCGGTCGGTCCGCACGAACGCCGACGTCACTGCCTTCTACGTGCAGGACCAGATCTCGATCGGCGACCATGTCGATGTCATCGGCGGCGTTCGCCGCGACCGCTTCACGCTCAACGTCGACGACCTGGTTGCCGCACAGAGCTATAGCCGCACGGACACCCTGTGGTCTCCCCGAGTGGGCGTGGTGCTCAAGCCGGTGCAACCTGTCTCGATATACGCCAGCTATAGCCGGTCCTTCCTGCCGCAGTCGGGGGATCAATTCTCATCACTCGATATCACTAGCGCTGCGCTGGAACCGGAAAGGTTCGACAACTACGAGCTTGGCCTCAAGTGGGATATCCTGCCCACGCTGAACCTGACGGCCGCCATCTACCAGCTCGACCGCACCAACACCCGCGCGGCCGACCCCAACGACGCCGCGCGGACGGTGCTGACGGGTGCTCAGCGCAGTAAGGGGTTCGAACTCGGCCTTAGCGGTGCGATCACAGCACAGTGGCAGATCAGCGCGGGCTATGCGCTGCAGGACGCGACAATTCGCAAAACGACGAGTGTCGCCCCGGCCGGGCGCGAGGTTCCGCTGGTTCCCAAACAGCAGGCTTCGCTGTGGACCCGCTACGACCTCACCCCTCGCCTTGGGGCCGGGGTCGGGGTCTATCACCAGTCGAAGAGCTTCACCTCCATCAGCAATACCGCCATCCTACCCGCCTTCACGCGCGTCGATGCCGCGGCATTCTTCAAGCTCACCCCCCAGATCGAGGCGCAAATCAACGTCGAGAATCTGCTTAACAGCGATTATTTCTCGTCCGCCTACAACGACAACAACATCATGCCCGGCGCGCCGACGACGGTGCGCGCGACGGTTAGAATGAGGTTATAACGGCCAACTTGGTCGGTTGCGAGCATATGAACCTTGCAAAAGTTGGTGAGACGCCGCTGGCCGGTTTAGAAACCAGTCTTCGCCGATGGATCACAGGACTGGCGCATGAACTCCAGGGCATCACCGACGCGGCGCACCGCGTCGTTGTCCCCGACGAATATATCGAGACCCTCGTAGGGCTGCGCGCCCCCTTTGATCTCCACCGACGCCTGGGGCGCGTTGGCCGAGTAAAGCGGTCGGATCGCAACCACCTGATCGAGTTTCACGCTGAGGGCGCTTTTGTCGGCGAGCGTGAGCGTAACGAGGCAACCACCTTTCACTCCTACGCTCGTGATCCTGCTGCTCCGCACGAAACCCGGCCAAGGCTTTGCGACGGCTGTGCCGCGGGTCAGCATGTCCTGGATGAATTTCGAAGCACCCGCCACGGTCCGTGGCGCGGCAGGCACCGCTTGCTGAGCCGCCACGGGCGCGGCGCTGCCGAGCGAAAGTGCGCAGATCAATAGGTGAGGACGAAGGAGCATCAGTGAACTGTAGCCGACCCTAGTCTTGCGTGGCAATAGGGAAAGGCGGTGCGGGCGCCCGATGCCGCGCAGGAAACAACGGCACGCCACCCCTGTGATGGCCGTAGCCGTAATCACCTACGTCGAGCTGAAGAAGGCAATTCGCATAGCTCTCCGTTCCAGGCTGGAAGCCATAACTCGCACACGCCGCCCGATGGCGAGCGGCCATTTCTCGCGGACTGACACAGCCAGAAAGCACGAGCGACGTCGAGATGGCGAGAAGCTTGAAAGCGTCACGCACCATTGTCCTGGTCCAAACACGGGCGGAACCCAAAGGGAAGAGCGCCGCCCTAGGCGCAGAATGAACCAGTCCGCAACAAAAGCCAAATGCCATTGTGGCCGGGACTCGCGATGGGAAAGCGGTCGACAACAACGTCACATTAACCTTCTTCCTTCACGGTGGAAGCCGGACCAACCCCGACGCGAGCATAGATGTCGCTTTTCCTCGATCAGACGTTTGCGAGCACCGGGTTAGCTGCGATCCTATTCGGCATCGTCGGCCTCGGCTGCGTGGTGAGCTGGCCGCTCCTACCCTCGCGCCGGGGAGCGCTCATGGTGCAAGGCACCGGCGCGTGCGCCTTCGCGCTGCACTTCGCGCTGATCGGCGCGCCTACCGCTTCGGCCGCATGCGTTCTTTCCCTGATGCAGCTCACCGTCGCGCTGGTGGTTCGTGACCGGGTTGCCAAGCTCGCGCTCGACGGCGCGACGTTGCTCGCGCTGCTATTGCTTACCGTGGCGACCTGGCATGGGCTCCTATCCGGCCTTGCCGCTTGCGGCGGGGCTGCTTCCTTCATGGCACGGACCCAGCGATCAACGACGCGGATGAAGATGGTCTTTCTCGTGGCCGCCCCCTTCTGGCTGGCCCACAATCTTCTCATTGGCGCACCGTTCGCCTTGGCCGTTGATCTTGTATCTGTCGCAGGCAATCTGCTTGGGCTTTTTGCCTTTTGGAAGCGGAAACAGCGTGGAGCGGACGGGCCACGCAGCCTAAGCTGTCCGACGCAGCTTTCCCCACGTCACGCTTTCCGCTCTGGTCACCTATCCCTCGGCAAACTCGCGATTCCAAAGCGCGCGCGCGCGTTACAGGGAGCCCAAGTCTTCACATGACACAGGCGATATACGCGCCCCCACTCCCGCCGGCGCGTTCGATAGCTCAAGTAGGCGGAAAGCGGAGTTGGAGCGAGCCACGCCCGGCGAACCTTGCCGACGCTAAAGCTTTGGTACGCTTGAAGATCGCCCTCGCTCGCGAAGCGGAACATATGATCTTCGATGTCCGAGATCGAGGGGAACTCCTGCGCCGCACAACTGTGGAGCTGAGCGCCGCCGTAGCCGGCGAACGAGGCATCTTCGTCCTGCAACGCATAGGCGACCTCGTCGGCTACATAGATGTGCGGAGCGTGTGCATCGAAGGCGCTGCCGAATTTGCCTCGTTTAATCTGGCTATCCGGACACGGTGGCAGGGACGTGGGCTCGGAACAAGTCTGGTGAAATCCGCCGAGGAATGGGTACGTCGCCGCAGGATACCTTTCCTGATCTTCCACGTTGCTGTTCGCAACGACCGGGCGTTCGCACTCTACCAACGGCTTGGCTATACCGTGTGCGGAGATGTGGTGGCGGCCAACAAAGAATCGGGCGTTGTTGGCGATTACTACGCGATGGGCCGAATGCTCGATGCCGACGAAGTTGCCCTAGCGTGATGCATTAACGACTATCTTGTCCATCCGGCCTGACCCTGATCGTGCATCGCACCGTCTCGCGCGCCCGGGCTGCGGCTTTGCTGCACCCCTCAATCGTTTTGCGGTTGGCCGTCACGATCCTGTCGGCCGCGACGACTGCGCGGAACGCGGCCGGGTCGGCGCTCTGCATCATCCGCTGACCGGCCTCCCAACGGGGCATGTCGAGCGTCCGCGCCGCCAAGCGCGCGGGCCATTGCCAGCTCGCCGGCGCGATCTCGCGCGCGACAAAACCCGGCACGATCGCCCATGCGACGACGCCGATCGCCACCCCGCCCAAGCCAAACCATAGCTGCCGGTTCTTCTGCTCGGCCAGTGTCCATGCGGACCCGGCGATAGCGCGAAGCTCGGCCATGACGCGGGCCTTGTCCTCACCCGCCTTGGCGAGCGCCGCCTGGTCCTCGCGCCGGGCCGCGCTGCCCGCCGCGGCGATCCGCTGCGCCATCTGCTCCGGCGTCATCGCCAGCGCCGGACTTCGCGCGATCACGTCGTTGATGGCCGCGATACGGTCGGCCGTAGCGTCCACGCCCTTCTGCATCCGCCCCAACGTCTCGGTATAGTCGGGAAAGTCGATCGCGCCGCGCTCGGCCGCCAGACCCTCCACGGCGCGGCGCAATAGCGCCAGCTCGACGCACATGGCCTCGAACGCCTCGGCTGCGTCGGTTCCTTGGCTGTTGTCCTCGTCCGTCACCCGTCCCCCTTACCGGCTCATGCCACGATCGCGGTTGCGGCCTTGTCCGACCCACTGCGCCAGCTCCTGCCCGATCGACCGGCCCCGCTCCATACTCAACGCCAACTCGGGCGCGCGACGCTTCAAGATGGATTCGAGCTGCGGGTCGCGGTGCAACCCGCCCGCGATGCTCTCCATGCGCTTGCCGAGCCGTTCCACACCCGATCAAAGATCATGGGGCGCGAGGGCTAATGCGCCTTGCCGCGTAGTATCTTGTAGGCAGGCCGGCCGCCTCGCCATCACCGCAAAAAGATTGGATAGCTCATGATCAGAACGAAATTTTCTGGCAAGCTGCTTCACGCTGCCGCGGCCATCGGCATCGTCACCGCGGGTGTGAGCGTCGCTTCGGCACAGACAAGTGGCGGCTCGATGGCGGGAATGAAGATGGGCCCAGACTCCAAGATGGACGTGAAGAACAAAAAGACGGCGTCAAAAAAGGTGGTTGCCAAGAAGGCCTCGCACAACGACGGTTCTCATAAGGGCGCGCATCACAAGGCAGCCTCTAAGCCAAAATGATATAGCTGTAATTGTCAGCGCGTCGCCGAGATTGATCCAGGCAACCTGCTTACTATGATAAGAGAACAGTTAAATAATGACCGATATTCTAGGTTTCGTGGACAAAGGGTATCCAGAGTTTGACTGAGGCGAGCGCGACGAAGCCGAGATAGGATTCCTTGGTTTTGTCGTAGCGGGTCGCAACGCGTCGCCAGTTCTTGAGTTTATTGAACAGTCGCTCGATCAGGTTGCGCCACTTGTATTTCGCGCGATCATGCGCGGCGGGATTACGCCGGCCCGCCTTGGCCGGGATCACCGCCTCGACGCCCGCCGCCTCAATCTCTTCGCGGATCGCATCGGCATCGTATCCCCGATCAGCCAGGAAGGCCTCGATCCGGTCAGTTATCATGCGGAACAGCGGTGCGAAGCCCTGCACATCGTGCGCTTGCCCCGGTGTCAGCACGAAGCCGAGGGGCAAGCCTCTGGCATCGCACCTTGCGTGGAGCTTGGTGGTGAAGCCGCCGCGCGATCGGCCAAG
>NZ_LWFF01000330.1 GCF_001635685.1 Erythrobacter sp. HI0063 | reverse complement strand
CACCTTCCTGCTCCCCCCGGCACAGACCGACGCGGTGGCGCAGGCCGCCAGCAGCGATGCACCCATATCCGACGCGCCTTGTGCTGCCTCGACCGAGCGGCGGGCGATCACGCTGGGCTACGAACACAGCGAAGCGATGAGCGCCATCGCGCGCGCGCAGGATGCTCGCGACCGGATCGTCGGCACCGTGCTGGGCGAAGCGGCGGAACGCTGGAGCGAGGATTGGCGCACCCTCCAGCCGATGCCGTTCCGCTTCGCGAGTTGGGTCGGCTACGACATGGACGGGCGGACCGATATCAAATGGTACCATTCGATCGGCTTCCGCCTGGCCGAAAAGGCCCAGCGCCTCGAACGCTACGCCGCCTCGCTGAAAGCGATCGACGGCGGACACGATTTGGCCGGGCACCTGTCGCGCGCCGCCGATGAAGCTCGCGCCCGTGCGGAGGATTTCGCCAGCGACCTGACCGAACCCGAAGCGCTTTCCGCCGCTGCCAATCGGCTGACCGCCGATCATCCCGACAAGCTGACCAGCCTCGCCCCGATTATCGAGGCGCTCGAAGAAGAGGCTGAGGACGCCGCGACGGACCGTGCCATCGCGCTCAAGACGCTCGCTGCCGCCATGCGGGCGGACGGGCTGGGCATGGGCTGGATCCATTTCCGCGTGAATGCCAGCCAGCTTCACAATGCGATCCGCCGCCGGATCGACCCGGACAACACCCTCGATCTCGCCAGCCAGGGCGCGATCGCGGTGCTGCGCGACATCCTCGCCAAGGTGGAGCCGCTCAGGAGCAATTTCGGCGCGCTCGCGATCGAAAGCAGCACGGCGATCCGCCAATTCCTGGCGATGGCGCAGATCCTCGAACACGTCGATTCCGACGCGCCGATCCGCATGCTGGTGGCGGAATGCGAACAGCCCGCCACCGTGCTGGCCGCGCTCTATTTCGCCAAATTGTTCGGCATCGCGGACAAGGTCGACGTCTCGCCGCTGTTCGAAACCGAAAACGCGCTCGAACATGGTGGGCGCTTCCTCGACGCGCTGCTCGCCGAAGACGCCTTCCGCGAGTATGCGCGGGCACGCGGCCGCATCTGCATCCAGACCGGCTTTTCCGATGCTGGCCGCTTCGTCGGCCAGGTTCCCGCCAGCCTCGCGATCGAGCGCCTGCAAGGCCGCTTGGCCGACGCGATGGCGACGAACGGATTGACCGACACCGCCGCGCTCATCTTCAACACCCACGGCGAAGGGATGGGCCGCGGGGCACATCCGTCATCGTATGAAGACCGGCTCGCCTGGCCCTTGAGCGAATGGGCGCGCCGCCGCTTCGTGCGCGCCGGGATACGGCTGGAACCGGAAGCGAGTTTCCAGGGCGGGGACGGCTATCTGTTCTTCTCAACCCCCGAACTCGCGCTGGCCACGCTGACCCGGATCGCGGAGCTCCGCCCGTCGGAAACCGATCCGGACGTGCCCGCCGATCCGTTCTATCGCCGCACCGATCTCAGCCTCGATTTCTATCGCGCGGTCCGCACCCACCAGCGCGAACATCTCGAAAGCCGGACCTATGCCCGCGCCGTGACCGCATTCGGCCTCGGCCTGCTCAACAGCACCGGCAGCCGCGTCTCGCGCCGTCAGGGCGATCTGTCCCGCGATCGCGAGATGAGCCTGCGCCAGATCCGCGCCATCCCGCACAACGCCATTCTCCAGCAACTCGGCTATCCGGTGAACATCCTCGCCGGGATCGGCAGCGCGGCTGAGGGCAATTACGAGGCGGTGGCCGAACTGCTCGAATCGAGCGCGCGCGGACGCCAGATCGTGCGTCTCGTGCGCGCGTCCAACGCGCTTGCCAGCATCAAGACGATGGCCGCCTATGGCGAGCTGTTCAATTCCGCCTATTGGGCGAGCCGCCCCTATCGCGGGACAGAGCCGCATCTGGCCGCCGCATGCGAGATACTGGCCGAATACCTCACCAAGGACGATCGCAACGGGGTGTTCCGCCGGCTCGTCTCGCGCCTGCGCGTCGATGGGCTTAAGCTGCATCGCCTGCTCGACATGCTGCCCGACGAAAACCCGCTGGACGATCGCGAGGATACGCGGCGGATCATCGGCGCACTTCAGGCGCTGCGCCTTGCTCTGCTCCAGCACATGTTCCTGCGCGCGGTGGCCATCCCGCCCTTCAGCCGCGCGAACGATGTCGACCGCAACGACGTGCTGGAAATGGTCTTCACCCTGCGGATCGACGAGGCGCTGAAGGAATTGCGGCGCGCCTATCCCACCAGCTTTCCCCGACCCGACGATTTCGACCTCGATGCGACGAGCGATTATCCGGACGGGGCAGGCGAAGGGTACAGCCAGATCGGGCGCGATTACATCGATCCGATCGAGCGCGCGCATGCCCTCAATCTCAGGATCGGGATCGCCATCGCCAATCTGTTCGGCGCGCATGGATAGGTCTTAACCTTAGCGGTTAACCCTCCGGTGGCAGCTGTCCCGGCATAGGCCGCATTCTCGCGCGATCTGGATTTTCGCGCGGGTGAGAGCTATATGGTGCCTATGAACGCAACGGTGAAATGGATCGGCGGCGGAACCCTTGCCCTGGCCTTAGGGCTGGGCGCGCTGGCGTTCGGCAGCACCATGCTTGACAGTCCGGCGGTGGCGGAAGAGACCGCGCCGCTCGCCGCCACGTCTGCGCCTTCCGCTTCGGAAAAGCCCGTCGGCGTTCATGGCGCGCTGGCCGCGAAAACCCTCGCAGATATCGAGCGGCGCGCGAACGAGCCTTTCGTCATCAAGAGCATTCTGCCCATCGAAGGGCCGATGAAATACGGTGAATGGCACTGGAACACCGATGCCGCGCCCGAAACCGGCAAGCTGGTCGTGACAGTGGATCTGGAAGCGCGCACCGTGTCGGTCTTTCGCGACGGTTACGAAATCGGCGCGGCTGTCGCCATGCTGGGGACCGAGCTGCACCCGACGCCGACCGGTAAATTCCCGATCCTGACCAAGGAACGCCACAACGTCTCCGAAAAATACGGCAACGCACCCATGCCCTGGACGCTGCGCCTGACATGGGACGGGATCGCCATCCATGGCGGGTCCGAAGTCGAAAACGGTTATGCCAGCCATGGTTGCATCGCCGTGCCAGATCAGTTCGTGTCGAAACTGTTCGACATCGCCAAGAAGGGCGACATGGTGATCATCACCAATGGCGAACGCATCGGCGTGGGCGACAGCATCGCCAGCTGATCGCTACCCGGTCCGGCGCGGCGGTTCGGCTGCGAAGGTCCAGACATCCTTCCTCGCGCGCGCCATCACACCGGCCAGGGTGCCAGCCCCGCCCTTTTCGAGTTTGGCGATGGTATCCGCGACTTGCGACAGTTCGGCCTCGCCACCGAATTCAGCGATGATCCGCTGCACCACGCGCTTGCGAATCAGGCTTGGCCCCTTGGGACGGTAGCGCAGGGCGCCTTCGTGCCGCTCGACACATTCGGCCCATTCCCGCGCTGCCAGGATGTCGAAGGCTTCCTCCGCTTCGGCGATATGGGCTGCGCTTACGGCCAGGGCGGTGACATCGATCCAGTCGCAATCCCGCAACGCCTCGCGCATGCGGACGCGATCGAAACGGCGATCCGCATTGGAAGAATCTTGCACCGGATCGATCCCGGCCGCCGCAACGATGTCCCGCAATTCCGCCCGCCGCCAACCCAGCAGCGGACGCACCAACGCCACCGTGCCGCCCGGAATTTTGGTGGAAGCCCGAACCCCCGCCAGCCCCGAAAGACCGCTGCCGCGATTGAGGCGCATCAACAGCGTTTCGGCCTGATCGTCGGCATGATGCGCCGTCGCGATCGCCGACATGCCACGCGCCGCCGTCCATTTGTCCAGCGCCGTGTAACGCGCCTGCCGCGCCCGATCCTGCGTGTTGCCGGGTGCGACTGCGACAGGCAGTATGGCATGAGGGATGCCCAGATCGCCGCACAGGCGCGCGACGAAATCGGCCTCTTCCGCGCTTTCCGCCCGGAGGCCATGATCCACCGTCGCCGCTTCGACCCGGCTTGGCAGCGCCGCGCGAGCCAGCAGCAGCAGCGCCAGACTGTCCGGCCCGCCTGACACCGCGATACCCAGCTTCGCGTCCGCCTGCTCGATCTCGCTCCAGACAGAAGCGAGATCGCGCGCGAAGCGCTCAATCAACCGTGGGTCGGGCGCGCTATCAATTACAGGTGACTTTCGCGCGGTTCGAATCGTACTGGCTCTTCAACCGCCCGGCGGAGAGCGCCGGATAGGTCTCGTTGAACTCCGCCAGCGCGATGCAGGCCCGGCTTTCATCGTCGAGCGCGATCATCGTTTCCGCAAGGTATAGCAGGCTGTCCCCGGCGCGGGCCGCAGCCTTGTCGGCCTGGTAATTGCGCAGGAACCACGGGGCGGCTTCCTTGGCCTTGCCATCGTCGAGATAAGCCCGGCCGAGTAGGTTGCGGCCATAGCTGATACGCGAATGGTTGGGATAGCGTTCGACGAACATCGTCAATTGCTGCTGCGCTTCGGGATAGAAACCTGCATCCCACAGGCGGAAGCCGTAGGAATATTCGTCGTCGCCCGCATCATCGGTCTGAGGCTTGGCGATCGCCTGAACTGCCGCCACACGCGCGGGATCTGGCCGCGCAGCGGCTGCCGGAGCGGGCGTGGTTGCCGTAGAACCCGATGCGCCGGTAGAAGAAGGCGCAGGCAGCGCCGCCGAAGAGCCGCCACGGTTTTCGAGCGCTTCAACCCGTTGCGTCAGCTCACGCACGGCGAACGAACCTTCCTCATATTGCGAGGTCAGCCGCTGGATCTGGCTTTCCAGCGCATCGAGACGCGCCAGGATATCGGTGACGGCGGTGGTCGAAGGCGTTGCGACGGTCGCAGCGTTCTGGCGCGGCTGGCCGGTGATCTCCGGCTCGAAATAGCGGCCTTCCGAACCCGGAAATACGCGCCTTTGCAGCGCGCGCACTTCGGCTTCCAGCTTGCGCAGGCGCGCTTCGTCATTGTTGTCCTGCGCGAAGGCAGGCACCGGCGCCGCGAGAACCGCGAGCGCGCCCGCCCCTACAGTAAGGAAGCGCGAAATGCGCGCAATCGTTGCCATCTCAATCCCTCCAGCCAAAATGCTTAACGAAGCGGTGCCGTATCCGCGCTTTGCTGTCGAGGGGATGAAGCGCCTTATCCCATCCGCTCTGCGCGTTTGCGGCCTATTGCGCGCCCGGCTGCGCGGCGATCGGCGTACCCGCCGGGCTCGGCGAAGCGCTCGCCGAAGCGCTCGGGGCCGGCTCTTGTCCGCGCGTCAGC
The DNA here is from genome assembly GCF_001635685.1 of Erythrobacter sp. HI0063. GTDB lineage: Bacteria > Pseudomonadota > Alphaproteobacteria > Sphingomonadales > Sphingomonadaceae > Qipengyuania. Next base: position 35,894 of record NZ_LWFF01000330.1, on the reverse strand, counting down.
AGCGCTTCGGCGGAAACCGGCACGTCGCGCACGATCTCGTCCTCTTCGGACAATTTCGGCACCGGACGCCCGCCGACCGTAATTGCCAGGGCATAGGGCCGGCCGGTCCAGACCTGCGGCCCTTCGGCATCGCGCGGGATGGTGAAGCTCTCTCCCTCGCCCATCTGCGCCTGATACAGCTCGGCACCCGACGCATCGTAGAATTTGACCCAGGTATCGGGCATTTCCGACGTGAACACGACCTCCGCATTCGGATCGATCGCCGGGGTGGCGGACGCATCCGGAGCCGCGCCGGTTTCTGCCGCCGCGACCTGCGTTTCTTCCTGAAGCGGTGCCGGGCCGAGGCCGGGCGAGAAATAGGTGCGATAGAAAGCGAAGCCGCCGATCAGCAGCAGGACCGCTGCGAGCGCGCCCAGCCATGCGAGCTTGCCCGAAGGGACGCGCGCCGGATCGCCGGGTTCGAACTTGGCGGGTGCCGCCCGGCCCTGCGTCTCGTCCTCCGCCAGTTCGGCGCGCACCTGATCGAGGATCGCCCGCTCGTCCAGATCGAGCATGCGGGCGTAGCTGCGCGCAAATCCTATCGCATAGGTTCGCGACGGCAGATTGCCGTAATCGCCCGCCTCGATATTTTCGAGATGGCGTTGGGGAATACGCGTTTCGGCGGCGACCTGCGACACGTCGAGCCCGCGCGCCTCGCGCGCAGCGCGCAATTGCGCGCCTGCGGTATCCGGCGCAGTCGCACTGGCCGTTTCCGGCGTAAATTCGCCGTGATCCTGTCCGTCGCCGTTCGATCCGGCGAGAGTTTCGTCCTGCATTTCGTCCCCGATAGACGGTGTGACCTCGTTCCGCATACCAAAGCGGCGCGGAGGCCGGCAAGTCAAGCGCAGTGACGTCGGCCAGACCTCATCGCTCGTCAATCGGTGTCGATATCGCGCTCTGCCGCCCAGTGGCGCAGGGCAGCGCGCATATCGGGCGGCGGGCTCGCCAGCCAGGTCTGCATAGCGGCGGTGATCTCGGCCAGATCGACCTTGCGGACCAGTTCCTTGATCGGACCGACGGAAGCGGGCGTGATCGACAGGCGGCGGATGCCGATACCCAACAAAGCCAGCGCTTCCAGCCGCCTCCCGCCCATTTCGCCGCACACGGCGAGGTCGATTTCGTGCCCTGCCGTTCCGCGCACGACCCGCGCCAGGAAGCGCAGGATCGCCGGGCTCAACCAGTCGTAGCGCTCCGCGAGCTTCGGATTGGCGCGGTCGGCGGCGAACAGGAACTGGGTCAGGTCGTTGGTGCCGATCGACATGAATTTGAGGCGCGGCAGCAATTCGTCGAGCACTTCGGCGAGCGCTGGCACTTCGAGCATCGCGCCGTAGCGGATGTCCTCGGGCAGCGGCTTTCTCTGCTTGCGCAGCCAGTCGAGCTGCTCGTCGAAGACCAGCTTGGCCGTGTCGAATTCCCACGGTTCGCTCACCATCGGGAACATGACGTTGAGCGTGCGGCCCGCCGCCGCTTCCAGCAGGGATCGGGCCTGGGACTTCATCAATCCCTCGCGCTCCAGTGCGAGCCGCAGCGCCCGCCAGCCCAGAGCCGGGTTCTCGTCATGCTCCGCGATGTCGGAACTGAGATAGGGCACCGCCTTGTCGCCGCCGATATCGACGGTGCGGAAGATCACTGGCTTACCCGCCGCCGCGTCCAGCACGTCCTTGTAAAGCCGCGTCTGCCGGTCGCGCTGGGGCAGGGTTGAAGAGACCAGGAACTGAAATTCGGTGCGGAAAAGGCCGACGCCGTCCGCCCCGCTCATCGCCAGCGCGCTCATATCGTCGCGCAGGCCTGCATTCATCATGACCGTGATGCGCGTGCCGCAGCGGGTGAAGGGTTCGACGTCGCGCAGCTCGGCATAGGCGGCCTGCCGCTCGCGCGTCTTGGCGAAGCGCATGTCGAAGGCTTCGCGCATCTGCGGCGAGGGGCGCAGCGTGATCGCGCCGTTATCGGCATCGACGAGGATTTCCTCACCGTCCGAAACCCGCCGCATCAGACCCTTGGCGCGCCCGACCACGGGAATGCCCATCGCGCGGGCCACGATCACCATATGCGCGGTGAGCGAGCCTTCCTCCAGCACCACGCCCTTCAACCGGCGCCGATCGTATTCGAGCAGTTCGGCCGGGCCCAGATTGCGCGCGACCAGCACGGAATCGCGGCGCAGCCCCTGCCCCGCCGCCGTGCCGATCTGGCCCGAAACGATGCGCAGCAGGCGGTTCGACAGGTCTTCCAGATCGTGCATCCGGTCAGCCAGCAGGGGATCGTCGATCTCCCGCATGCGCATCCGGGTGCGCTGCTGCACGCGCTCGATCGCGGCTTCCGCCGTCAGGCCGGAATCGATCGCTTCGTTGATGCGACGGCTCCACCCTTCGTCGTAGGCGAACATGCGATAGGTTTCGAGCACCTCGACATGCTCGCCGCCCTTGCCGAATTCGGGCTCCTTGCCCATCGCGTCGATCTGGTCGCGCATCTTGTCGAAGGCGCGATAGACGCGCTGGCGTTCGGCCTCGATATCGTCGGCGACGACCTGCGTGATCTGGACGCGCGGCTGGTGGAACACCGCCAGTCCCGCGCCCAGCCCCTTGACCAGCGCGAGCCCTTCGATGATTTCCGGCCCGGTCTCGATCTCGCCCAGAAGCAGCGCGTGTTCCTCGTCCACCATCTCGGCATTGGCGATCAGTTCGGACAGGACCATCGCGGTGGTCTGCAACGCTTCGATCTCGACATCTTCGTAGCGGCGCGGATCGACATGCTGGACGCACAATGTGCCGACCGCGCGTTCGCGATGGACGATCGGGACGCCGGCGAAGGAATGAAATTTCTCCTCGCCCGTTTCGGGGCGATAGAGGAAGTCGGGATGCGCCTTCGCCTCGGCGAGGTTCAGCGTCTCGATATTGCTGGCGATGATCCCGTTCAAGCCTTCGCCGAGGCCCAGCTTGGTGACATGGACCGCTTCGGGGTTGAGGCCGCGCGTCGCGTAGAGTTCGAGCACCCCTTCGCGCAGAAGGTAGATCGAGCAGACTTCGCTATCGAGGCTTTCGCCGATGATCTCGACCACCTGATCGAGCTTGCCCTGCGCGTGCATGCGCGAGGCCATCACCTCGTGCAGGCGAGTCAGAATCTGGCGGGCGCTGGCGGCGGCAGTCATGGCATGCTGCTATAACACGCTATGACGATTTGGAAGCGTATCGTCCGTCCCGGCGGACGGGGCCCGCCCCGCCGCCGCCGCGCTTTCCTGTTCGACCGCTCAATGGGCGGCGATTTCTTCCTTCAGCCTGAGCTTCTGACGCTTCAATTGCTGAACCATCGCCACATCGGGCGCGGGCCGCGCCTGTTCCTGTCGCAATTTAGCTTCCAGGCCGGCATGCTTGGTACGAAGGGCATCGATATGGGATGTTTGCATCGGGCAATCTCCTTTCAGGGTCGAAAAGCCGTTACGGCATCGACTCGCCCCTGCGGAGCGAGCCGCGCCATGCAAATGAAACACACTGATCTTAATTTGGTAACCCCACATATTGCAAAAATGGCCGAGCTGTCCGATTTGACCGGCGAGCCGAGCGGGTCGGTTATGGGGATATCGCGATGACCGAGCAGGAGCTGAGGAAGCGGCTGGAAGGGCTGCGCAGCGAACACCGCGATCTCGACGCGGCGATCCACGCCTTGACCGAGGCGGGCGCGCGCAGCGGAGCGATCGACCAATTGCAGATCGCGCGCCTGAAGAAGCGCAAACTGCGCATTCGCGACCAGATCGCCGTGGTGGAAGACCATCTGATCCCCGACATCATCGCCTGATCGCCGCCTTTCCCGACATGGCCCGAAATGGGCCTGCGTCCAATTCGGGGACGCTGCGGTCAAAGCGGTGGAAATCGCCGCATCGTACCCTTACCTCGCAGGCATGACGATTTCCGCGAGCGCCAGGCGCCAGATCATCGAAGATGTCTATCAGGATGCGCTCGTGCTGGCGGACGAAGCGCGGGCGGCGTTCGATTCGCGCAGCGGTGCGGGGGCGATCGATCTCGACGAAGCGGCCAAGGTCGCCTTCTCGATCGAAGGACTGCGCACGACCACCCGCCTGATGCATCTGCTCGCCTGGCTGCTCAACCAGCGCGCGTTTCTGGATGGCGAATTGAGCGAAGCCCAGGTGCGCAAGAACGGTCGGCTTCCCGAAGAACGGCCCGCCCTTCCCGGCATGGTCAGGCGGCTCGATGCGCATACACAGGATATCGTTCGCCAGAGCGTGCATCTCTACGAGCGGGTCGAACGGCTCGATCGCGATTGGAACGCACCGTCGCGCGATGCGGCGAGCCCGGTCGTCGCGATGCAGGGACGATTGCAGCAGGCCTTCGCCGGATAATGCCGACGGCGGATCGGGCCGGATAGTGGCCTAGACCGCCGCCAGCGCCTTGCGCCAGCGGACCAGTCGCTCGGCACGCGCAGCTTCGTCGATCCGCGGCGAAAAACAGCGCGCTGCGCCGCGCATCGCCTGCGCCGCATCGTCGAGCGTTGGATAAAGGCCTGCCCCCACCGCTGCGCAGAACGCCGCGCCCAGCGCCGTCGTCTCGACGAAATCGGGCCGTTCGACGGCAATTCCCAGCATATCCGCCAGATCCTGTGCCATCCAGTCATTGGCGGCCATGCCCCCGTCGATGCGCAACATGGACCAGGGCGCACCATCCGCGGCGAAGGCGGCGGCAAGATCGTGGGTCTGGTGCGCCATCGCTTCCAGAGCGGCGCGGGCGAGCTGCGCGCGGCCGCTGGCAAAGCTCAGCCCCGCGATCACGCCGCGCGCCTGTGGCAACCAGTGCGGCGCGCCGAGGCCTGCTAGGGCGGGCACGATCACCACTTCGCCGCTATCGGGAATGGAGCGGGCCAGTTCCTCCGTCTCGGCAGCGCTGGCGATAAGACCCAGGCTATCGCGCAGCCACTGGATCAGGCTGCCCGCAACGAAGGCCGCGCCCTCGATTGCGTAAATGCGCTTCCCGTTCGTCTGGCACAGCACCGCGCCGAGCAGGCGATGGGTCGAGCGCGGGATGGCCGCGCCGTTATTGGTCAGAACGAAGGCGCCCGTCCCGTAAGTCGCCTTGGTCTCTCCCGGCGCCAGGCAGGCCTGGCCGATCGTCGCGGATTGCTGATCGCCGACCAGGCCGCAGATCGGGATCGTGCGCCCGAACCATTCGCTGGAACATTCTGCCAGCGCGCCATGCGTATCGACCACGCGCGGCAGACTGTTTCGCGGCACACCGAACAGGTCGCACAAACCTTCATCGAACTGCCCCTCGTCGAGCGGCAGGAGAAGCGTGCGGCTGGCATTGCTCGCATCGCTGACATGGGTGCCCCCTGCCAGTTTGAAGACCAGCCAGCTTTCGACCGTCCCGAAAGCAAGACACCCGCGCTCGCTCGCCCCGCGCACAGTATCGTGATGGTCGAGCATCCAGCGCATCTTGGTGGCGGAGAAATACGGATCGAGCAGCAGGCCGGTTTTCGCCTGGACCTCCGCCTCCTGCCCGCTCTCTTTCAGCGCGGCGCAGAAATCCGCCGTGCGGCGATCCTGCCACACGATCGCGCGGGCCAGCGGCTCTCCGCTCGTGCTGTCCCACGCCACCACGGTTTCGCGCTGATTGGTGATCCCGATCGCGGCCACACGCGCCCCGTCATCGCCGATGGCCTCGCGCGCACAGGCGAGCGTCTTGTCCCAGATTTCGCCTGCGTCGTGTTCCACCCAGCCGGGGCGCGGATAATGTTGCGTCAGCTCGCGCTGCGCCGTGCGCACCAGAGTGCCGTCGGCAGCGAACAGAATGGCGCGCGTCGAGGTCGTGCCCGCGTCGAGGACGAGGATATGTTCTCCCATGAAAGCTCTTGTGGCGCGCCGCGCACGATTGCTCAAGCGCAGAGCGATCCGGCGTGACGGCTCGACACGCTCCCTCCCCGCCGCCATAGGCATGGGCATGGCTGGTCTTCCCCCGAAACCCTGGCCCACCGGCGAAGCGATGACGCTCGAACCGCTGGTGCGCCGCGTCCTCGCTCCCAATCCATCGCCCTATACCTATACCGGCACGCAATCCTTTATCGTGGGTGCGGGCGAAGGGTGCGCGGTGATCGATCCCGGCCCCGATCTTCCCGAGCATGTCGAGGCGCTGGAAACGGCGATCGGCGAGGAGACGGTGCTCGCCATTCTGTGCACGCACACGCATCGCGACCATTCGCCCGCCGCCCGCATGCTCGCCGAGCGGACCGGCGCGCCCGTGATGGGCTGCGCGCCGCTGGTCCTTGCCGATACCGGGGCGCGCGCCGATGCGTCCTTCGACCGCGATTACGCGCCCGACCGGGTGATGGCGGATGGGGAGGCGATGTCCGGTCCGGGCTGGACTCTGACGGCGATCGCCACGCCCGGCCATGTCTCCAACCACCTTTGTTTCGCGCTGGAAGAGACCGGCGCTCTGTTTACCGGCGATCATGTCATGGGCTGGTCCACCAGCGTCGTGGTGCCGCCCGACGGGGATATGGGGGATTACATGCGCAGCCTAGAAAAACTCTACGCGCGCGAGGACCGGGTCTATTACCCCGCGCATGGCGATACGGTCGAAAAACCGCGCCAATTGGTGCGCGGGATGATCGGCCATCGCCGCCAGCGGGAAAACCAGATCCTGCGCCTGCTCGGCGAAGGCCCGCGCAGCGCGGCGGAGTTCGTACCCGCAATGTACAAGGGGCTGGACGAGAAGCTGCACAAGGCTGCGGAGATGTCGGTCACCGCGCATCTCATCGATCTGGAACGCCGCGGGCTGGTCGCTCGTTCTGGTGAACAATGGCGAACGATCTGAAAACGCGCGACGCGCGCGGCACCGACAACGATATCCTGCCCGGCACGAGGCGCGAACAGAACCTCGCCAAGGTTCAGGCCGTGCCGTGGCTGATCGTGATCGCGCTGCTGGCCGCCGTCGCCTTCCTGACTTATCGTGCGTTCTTCTATCAGGAAGAAGGCGATCCGGTGGGCAGCGCCATGCTGGCCTTCGAGAAACAGAATTCGCTCACCGTGTTCAGCTCGCGCTTCGAAGTCGTCGCCGAAAGCGAGGATACGCGCGGCGTGATGGGCGTGCCCGTACTGCGATCCCGCCAGGCAACGATCGTTCCGGCCAGCGTGGAATACCGGCTCGACCTGTCGGGCATGGAACGCGGCGATTTCGTCTGGGACGAGGCGGGCGACCGGCTGACCGTGACGCTGCCGCAAATCCAGACCAGCCGCCCCAATATCGACGAGGGTGCCGCGCGTGTGTTCACCGAAGGCGCCTACATTACGCGCGACGCGGCGCAGGATCTCGCCCGTAACAATTCGCAACAGGCCGAACGCAAGGCCAGCGCCTTTGCCAAGAATCCGGAAATCCTCGCCCTCGCCCGGCAGGCCGCACGCCAGGCGGTCCGCCAGAACCTGACGATTCCCTTGCAGGTCGCAGGCTATGACAATGTGACGGTGGACGTCCGGTTCGAAGGAGAAGATGCCGCCTCCTGAACGCGCCAGCTCTTGAACGCGCAAACTCTTGAAAGCAGCAGGCGCGGAACGCCCTCGCCCTCCGCTCCGTTGCCACTATAAGCGCCTCAATCAATCCTTACGGGAAACCGAACGCCATGACCGCCGAAACCAGCCTGCCGACCGGAACCGACCTGCTTGCCGAGATCGACCGCCTCCGCAAGGAGAAGAACGCGATCATCCTGGCGCATTACTACCAGACCGCGCAGATCCAGGACCTTGCCGATTTCGTCGGCGACAGCCTCGAACTGTCGCGCAAGGCGGCGGAGACCGATGCGGATGTGATCGCGTTCTGCGGCGTCAAGTTCATGGCCGATACCGCCAAGATCCTCAGCCCGGAAAAGATCGTGGTCCTGCCCGACATGGATGCAGGCTGTTCTCTGGAAGACAGCTGCCCGCCCGAAAAGTTCAAGGCTTTCCGCGAGGCGCATCCCGATCACATCGCGCTGACCTACATCAATTGCTCGACCGAGGTGAAGGCGCTCTCCGACGTGATCGTCACCAGCTCCAGCGCGGAAACGATCATCAGCCAGATCCCCGAAGACCAGAAGATCATCTTCGGGCCGGACCGGCATCTGGGCGGATATCTCAGCCGCAAATTCAACCGCGAAATGCTGCTGTGGCCGGGCGTGTGCATCGTGCACGAAGCCTTCAGCGAGACCGAATTGCTGAAACTGCAGCAGCAATATCCCGGTGCCCCGATCGCCGCGCATCCCGAATGCCCGCCGACGATCATCGACCATGCCGATTATGTCGGATCGACCAGCGGCATCCTGCAATTCGCCAGCACGTTCGAAGGCGACACGCTGATCGTCGCGACCGAGCCGCACATCATCCACCAGATGGAAAAGGCGCTGCCGGACAAGACCTTCATCGGCGCGCCGGGCGCGGACGGTAACTGCTCCTGCAATATCTGCCCCTACATGGCGCTCAACACGCTGGAAAAACTCTACACCTGCCTGCGCGATCTGGAACCGCGCATCGAGATCGAAGAAGGCCTGCGCCTCAAGGCGAAGCAGAGCCTCGACAAGATGCTGGAAATGGCGAGCGGGACGATCGGCAAGGGCGATCTGGGCAAGATCTAACGCTCCAACCGCTCCGTAAGCATATGCGGGGTCGCCATGCCGAAGGCGAGCGCGATCGCGATCGGCAGCGCCAGATGGCCGGTCCAGACCAGCGCGGCGATCCCAAGCGCGCCCAGTGTCGCGATGAGCGTCGGCAGCGCGACCGCGCGCCAGACCGTGCTGCGTCCGTAATTCGCGATCTGGCGCTGCTGAACCGGTATCGCATGCGCAGTCAGGAAGATCAGGCCGACCGCGAGCACCGGATTGAACAGGACCGTGGCGGCCAGCGCGATGACGGCATGGCCGAAACCGCGCAGACCTTTCACGAGCGCCCATGCCGCAGCGCCCGTTCCCGCCACGCCGAGCAGGGCAAGCACGCGGATGACCAGCGCAGGCACTTCGCCGCCGACGATCACGGCGAAGACCTCGGCTGTCTCGCCGGGACGGAACAGCGCGCTGCCGCCCACGGCTAGACCCGCAATGGCGTAGCGGGTGAGCGGGTCGAACGCGCAGTCGCTCCGGGCGAAATGCCACGCCGACAGAGCGAGGAACAGTGCGAGCCCGGCGAGCGGCGCGAACAGGAACAGCGCAGCGACGGCCGCCCCCGTCACCAGATAGGCGGCGCCGTGAACCAGCTTGATGCGCGCGATCCCGCCTTCGTTCTCATCCCCCGCGCCGTGGGCCAGGCCCATCACGAAGAATACGAGCCCCGCCAGCACCGCCCAGCCATCGCCTGCGATCTGCGCGACGACGCCCAGCGTCACTGCCACCCACGACAAAAGGGCCCCGGCATCATGCCAGGGCCCCTTTGGTTTGGCCGTGCGGACGCGCCGCAAGCCGGTCAGTCGCCGCGGCTCGACGCCACGCTCGACCCGAGCGGAGAGGTCTCCAGCGCTTCCGCGGCGGGCACATAGCCTTCCAGCGCGCTGCGACGCAGGACATAGCGGCTGAGGATGATGCCGTAGATCAGCTTGGACGAGATGTCCGCGATCGAGAACAGCAGCTGGCGCACCACCACCACGTCGCCGGTGAAGCCCAGCTGCGGCAGGGCGTAGGCGATAGGATAGAGGCCCCAGGTGGCAAGGAAATACCACCAGATGTTCTTCGGCCACGTCTGCAATTGCGCCGGGCTAGTCTGCACGCCGCGCGTGATCACGCCGCGCACTTCCACGATAAGCCACACGAAGAACACGGTCGAGATGACGCCCCACAGGTTGAGACGGCTCCAGTCACCGGTTTCGCCGAACTGGCCATAAAGGCCGGTCCAGATCATCAGCACGCCGGGAATGATCATCCGGGCCGCACGTTTGTGCAATTCGGGGCGCGGCAGGCCGAAGGCGATGGCAAGCTGCGTCAGCAGGATCGGAACCGTGATGGTCCAGTTGCCGTAGCGGAAGGCATTGGTGAAGCTCGTATTCTCGGCGAGCGGCTGGTAAAGATTGCCGACCAGCTCGTAGCTTTCCTGCCACAGGCTGAATTCGCGCATCAGGCTGAGCCCGGCAGACGCCATGACCACTGCCGACATGATCGGAACGATGCGATAGCGCGGCGCCAATTGCCATGCCATCGCGAGGAAGAACAGGATGAAGGCGAAATGCGCGCCATAGCTGACCATTAGGATCAGCGAACCGGCCGTGTACTGGCCGGAGGTGAGCGCAACCAAGTTTTCAATGCTGCCGAACTGTCCGGCGAGATCGGGAGAGACCATATCTGTGCCCCTTGAAGGTTGACGAAACAGGACCGCGTGCCCTTCCCACCGAAAGGCCGCCCCGCTTGGAGGACGAGACACAGGGTATGCGGCAACCAAATCCCCGCTGCGCGGTTAGGTTCCTCGCAAGCGTGCGATAACAGGGGGCCGGGCGATGCTTTCAGGAAATCCGATTACCGGTCTGTTCGGCTGGATCCTCCACCGGCTGGTGGCGAATTACTGGTTCCTGGCACTCTGCGCGGTTGTGGCGGCCCCGCTGGCTTTCGGCGCGATCCTGCATTTCGACCGCAACGGGCTGACCGACTGGATGCTCGACAACGGCCTGTCCCCCGTGACGACGGCGGATGCGGCGAAGGAAACCGCCGGCATCGTCGCAGGGATCGACGCCGCGTTGTTGACGCTGTTCTTCTCGATCTCGCTACTGGTGCTCACGCTCGCGGCGGGCAATCTCGGCGTGAGACTGATCGATCGCTGGCTGGGCAAACGCTTGGTCCAAGTCTCGATCGCAGGGCTGACCTTCACGACGCTGTTTTCAGTCCTGACGCTGGCGGCGATCGATTCCGAGGCCGATCTGGCGCAGACACCGCTTGCGACCATCACGGTGATGCTCGCCCTCCTGGCAGTCAATCTGGCCATGCTGGCCGTGGCGCTGCACGATCTGGGTCGCACCATGTTCATCGACAAGGCGATCGACGCGCTCGCCAAGGATGCCCGCACGCCGTCGATCGACGTTATCGGCGTGGAACGCTTCACCGGTGAATTCGCGCAGCTTCTGCCCGCCCCGCGCAGCGGCTATGTCGAAGGCGTCGATCTGGATGAGCTGGAAAAATCGCTGAAGGATCATCCCGGTATCGTCCGCATCTGCGTGGCGCCGGGGCAGCACGTATTGGCGGGGGAACCGGTCGCCGCGCTCGAACATCGGCTCGACAATCCCAAAAGCGTCGTGAAGAGCATTCCCATCGGTCCGTTTCGCAGCAACAGCCAGGGCACCGTGTTCCAGATCCGCCTGCTGGTGGAGATCGCGGCGCGGGCCCTGTCGCCCGCCATCAACGATTTCTACACCGCGCTGGCCGCAGCGGATTCGCTGGCCGAAGTGATCGCGGGGCATAGCGGAAACTGGGTCGATGCCGACAAGATACCCGCGCGTGCCCACTGCCCACAGTTCGAGCTGCCGGGACAGGACTTTCGCGGCCTGTTCGCAGACCCGCTCGCCGCGTTCCGTCAGGCCGCCGCCGATTATCCATCGGTTGCGATCCGTATGACCGACAATTACCGCCGCATCTGTGAACCGCTGTTCGCCCAAGACCCGGACAAGCGCCAGGAGGCTCTGATCGACTTTCTCTACGACGAAGCGAAATCCCTGACCGAACATGCCGCCGCGCGCGCTCAATATCCACGAGATCGCCGCGACATCGAAGCCGCGTTCGAAGGATTCAAGCCGATGCGCATGGCCGGACGGGACGCCGCTGCCACCGACGATCGAGCAGCCGATACGATCGACGCAGGGCAACTCGCATGATGGCACGTCTCAAGACGATCTGGCAGAGCATCAATGCGAGCTACTGGTTCCTGCCCGCCGTTTTTTCGCTGCTGGCGCTCGCAGCGGCCACCGCGACTCTGTGGCTCGACCGCAATGGCTGGTCCGATGTGGTCTCCCAGACGAGCTGGCTCCAGCCTGCGCGTCCCGATGGGGCGATCAATATGCTGACCGTGATTGCGGGCACGATGATCGGCGTGGCGTCGACCGTGTTCTCGATCACGATCGCCTCCGTCGCTTATGCCAGCGGCAATTACGGGCCGCGCCTGCTTACCAATTTCATGGAAGATCGCGGCAATCAATTCAGCCTGGCGACCTTCATCGGCACGTTCGTCTATGCGATTACGGTGCTGCGCGCGGTGAGGAAGGCGGAGGAAACGCCGCTCTTCGCGACCGAACCGACCGCCATGTCCGGCTTCGTGCCGCAGATCAGTCTGCTGACGGCATTCGTGCTGATGCTGCTGTCGATCGCGGTGCTGGTCTATTTCCTTAATCACGTGCCCGCCTCGATCCGCGTCAACGCGGTGCTGGAAGGGATCGGCGGGCGCCTGCTCAGGGATATCAAGCGCCTGTTTCCCGAAGAAAACCGGGGCGAGCGTGCCTTGAACGCACCCGAAGGCGTGCCGATCATCGCGCACGAGACGGGGTATGTCCAAGCGATCCAGTTCGAAGCGCTCGAACGCATCGCCCGCAAGGAAAACGGCAAGCTCAATCTGGCGGTACGGACGGGCGATTTCGTTCACCCCTCGATCGCGCTCGCCTATTGGTCGGACCTCGACGCGATCGAAGATTGCCCGGACGACGAAGTGCGCGCCTGCTTCGGAACGGGCGCTATGCGCACGCCCTCGCAGGACATGCAGTTCCTGATCGACGAGCTGGTGGAGATCGGGCTGCGCGCCCTGTCGCCCGGCATCAACGATCCCTTCACGGCCATAACCGCCATCCACTGGCTAGGCGCGGCGACCGCCGAACTGGCGCGTCGCAATTTGACGCGCAGTTTCGCCGAGGACGGGGAGGAGCCGCACCTCGTCCTGCTGGATGACGATTTCGAACATTTCCTCGCGCGCGGCTTCGGCGCGATCCGCAGCGGTGTCGCCACCAATCGGATCGCAACGCTCGTCATGTTCGACACGCTGGTAGACGCCACAACGACGCTCGACGACGAGAGCCGCCGCACCGAGATCCGGCGCGAGGGGGAAAGGCTGGTCCGCCAGGCGCGCGAACACCTCGCCGGGCCGGAACTGCTGGCGGTGGAAGCGCGCTATCAGACCTTCATCAATGCGGTGAAGCGCTAGCGCGCGCGGATCGGAACCGCCTTCGCCGTCCGCGCCAGCAGCAGCGCCGCCCCGACCAAAACCATCCCGACGATATCGAGCCCGCCCAAAGTCTCTCCGAACGCGAACCAGCCGACCGCCGCCGCGATCGCTGGCTGGGTCAGCAGCGCCAGACCGATAACGAGCGGCGGGAAGTGACCGAGCGAATAGACCAGCAGACCTTGCCCCACGATCTGGCTCGAAATCGCCAGCGCGACGACCGGCGTCCAATCGCCCGGCCAAACCGGCTCTCCCAACCCGATTGCGATCAGGAGCAGCAGCGGTGCAGCGGTGATGCAGACCAGGAGCAGTACGCTCCACTGCCCGATTTTCGCCCGCGCCTTCTGCGCCGGAAGCAGGTAGAAAGCGTAGCATACCCCAGCAAACAGGCAGAACAGATCGCCGAGCGCGCTCTGTGTCGATATCTCGAGGCTGCGCCCGAGCAATATACCCGCGCCCGCCAGCGCCGCCGTGATGCCCAGTCCTTCACGCCCGGTCGGTGCGCGGCGCAGCGCGATCAGGCCCCACACCATCAGGATCACGCTGCCCGCATTGCCGAATAGTGTCGCATTGCCGAGCCGGGTGCGCTCGATTCCGAGGTGCCAGCTGCCAAGATCCAGCGCGAAGAACACCCCCGCCACCACCGCCAGCAGCGCGACGCGCCGATCGATCGGATGCCGCGATTTCTCGCGCCAGGCGAACAGCGCGATCAGAGGGATCGGCAGGAACAACCGCCAGAACCCGGCGCTGACCGGGCCAGTATCCGCCAGCCGCACCAGCCACGGCCCCAGCGCCAGCGCCACGTTTCCGCCCAGCAGCGCAACGAAATGCCATGCACCGGGCTGAAAGGCATTCTTGTCCGCCGCGTCGCTTGTGTCGCCCATGACCGGCCCCTAGCTCCCCTGCCAGACATGACCAGCAAAAAGGATTTGGTCCCCATGCACGACACCTTGTTCCAGCCCCTGCGCTTCGGTGCGCTCGAAGCGAAGAACCGCATCTGGATGGCGCCTCTCACGCGCGGCCGTTCGACTCAGCCCGGTTCGATCCCCAACGAGATGATGGCGACCTATTACCGCCAGCGCGCGTCCGCCGGTCTCATCATCAGCGAAGCGACCGGCATCAGCGTGGAAGGCCTAGGCTGGCCCGCCGCGCCGGGTATCTGGAGCGAGGAGCAGACCGAAGGCTGGAAGCAGGTGACGAAGGCCGTCCACGACGAAGGCGGCCAGATCGTGCTCCAGATGTGGCACATGGGCCGCCTGGTCCATCCCGATTTCCTCGGCGGAAAACCTCCCGTTTCCGCCAGCGCCACCAAGGCCCCCGGCCATGCGCACACTTTCGAAGGGCGCAAGGATTACGAAGCGGCCCGCGCGCTCGAAACCGACGAAATTGCGCGCGTGGTCGACGATTATCGCAAGGCCGCCGAAAACGCCAAGAAGGCCGGGTTCGACGGCGTGCAGCTGCACGGCGCGAACGGCTATCTTGTCGATCAATTCCTGCGCGACAGCACCAATTTGCGCGAGGACGAATATGGCGGTAGCGCCGAGAACCGCACGCGTTTTCTGCGCGAAGTACTAGAAGCGTTGGTGGGCGTCTGGGGCGCGGACCGCACCGGGGTGCGCCTGTCCCCCAATGGCGAAACGCAGGGCTGCGACGACAGCAATCCGGCCGAAACCTTCGGCGCGGCGGCTCGCGTGGTCGAGGATCTCGGCCTAGCCTTCCTTGAACTGCGCGAGCCGGGCCCGGAAGGCACGTTCGGCAATACCGACGTGCCGAAGCAGAGCCCGCTGATCCGCGATATCTATTCGGGCGCGCTGGTGCTCAATAGCGATTACAGCGCGGACGAAGCGGTCGCGGATATCGAAGCCGGACGCTGCGACGCGGTCAGCTGGGGGCGGGACTTCATTTCCAACCCCGACCTGCCCGAACGCTTCCGCACCGGCGCGGAGATCGCACCGAACAAGGGCGTGCCGCAATCGTGGTACGGCAAGGGGCCGGAAGGCTATATCGACTACCCGAAACTGGGCGAATAGCCGTATCGCTTCCCCGCCGGGCTTGGCTCGGTGGGGAAGCCCGTTTCGGGCTACTCCGCCTGCTCGACCTCGGCCTCGACCGCCTCCTCCGGTTCGCTGGCCGCATCCGTCTCGACCTCGGTCGAACCTTCCGCCGAAGAGCCCCCCGAGCCCGAACCCGACCCTTGGGGCGGCGATTGCGAACGGAGCGTGTCGAGCGGGAGCATCTCGTCGCTGATCGTGCCGCCCAGCACTTCGCCTTCCGCCGTGGCGCGGCCATCGTCTTCGACGGGCGGCGGCGCGCTTTCGCTCTCGCACGCGGCGAGGAAAGCACCGGCCGTCACGAGAGCGGCGAACTTAGCGAGTGGGCGCGTGATCATGGCAGGGAGCACTCTTTTCCTTCCAGCGCGGCGAGGAAATCCGGTCCGCGCGCGAGCAATGCCTCATCCCAAGCCTCGGGCGCAAGCGCGATGCCGAGCGCATCGAGGCTCGTGACGCCGAATTCCTCGATCCCGCACGGCACGATTCCGGTGAAATGCGAGAGATCGGGAGTAAGATTGACGGAAAAGCCGTGCATCGTGACCCAGCGCCGCACGCGCACGCCGATCGCGCCGATCTTGGCCTCGCGCCGGTTCGGATCGTGGCACCAGATGCCGACCCGTCCTTCCGCCCGCCACGCCTCGACGCCGATATCGCCCAAGGTCGCGATCACCCAGCCTTCCAGCGCGTGGACGAAACACCGCACGTCGCGTCCGCGTTTCGTCAGGTCGAGCAGGACGTAGCCGATCCGTTGCCCCGGTCCGTGATAGGTGTAGCGTCCGCCCCGCCCCGCTTCGACCACTTCGAAACGCGGATCGAGCAGTTCGTCTTGCGCGGCACTGGTGCCGGCGGTGTAGACGGGGGGATGCTCCAGCAGCCAGACGAGTTCCGGCGCCTCGCCCGCCGCGATCGCGCGATTGCGCACATCCATTTCTGCAAGCGCATCGCGATAGGGCACTTGCTCGCTTTCGCGACGGATTTCGACGGTTTCGGGCCAGCGATCGGACATCGGCGATTGCGTGGCAATGGCGGGCACGCTTATCAAGGGGAAACGCAAGCCTAAGGATATGGAATGAAACTCGACCTCAGCGCCGCATGGGATGGCGCGATGAAGATGCTGGCAGCCAATCGCGAGATGGTGCTGGTTTTGGCGGGCGTGTTCTTCTTCGTCCCGTATCTCGCCTTCGCGCTCTTTCTACCCGATCCGATGGGCCAGGCGGGCGCTTCCGGGGCGGAGCCCGACATGGATGCGGCGTCCGCAATGATCGTCGCATTCTATGCCGAATACTGGTGGGCGCTTCTGTTGCTCGCTCTGATCCAGGCGATCGGCTCGATCGCCCTGCTGGCGATACTCGGCGATCGCGATCGCCCGACCGTGGGAGATGCGATGGGGCGCGGCCTGCGATTCCTCCCGACCCAGATCGGAGCCCAGATCCTGACTGGATTCGCAATTCTTGCGCCGCCCACCATCGGAGTTGCTTTGGGCGCGGCAATCGGATCGGAAGGGATCGCCGGCCTGCTCGGGCTGCTGATGCTGCCGGTGACGCTCTATCTGCTGGTCAAATTCTCGATGAGTTCGCCAGCGATCGCGATCGAGCGGATCATGAATCCGATCACCGCGCTGGGTCGGTCGTGGCGCCTGACCAAGGGCAACAGCTTCCGGCTGTTCCTGTTCTATCTTCTGCTCGTCGCAGCCTTCACCGTGCTTTCGATGATCGCGACGCTCGTATTCGGCCTCGTCTTTGCGCTGGGCGGCGAGCATGTCGCTTTGATCGGGCAGGCGCTGATCTCTTCGCTCATCAATGTCGGCTTCGCCTGCGTCGCCTATGCGGTGCTCGCATCGCTGCACCGGTGCCTGTCGGGGCCCGCCGCTACCGCGACGGTGCCGACCACGCGGGAGGACTGAGCCGGGCGAGGCCGATCAGTCGTCGGCGCGCTTCCAGCCCCAGAACAGCTTGCAGGGCAGCACGTTCAGCGGTTCGAAACCGCTGTCGATGTGGCGGAAATGGCGCGCCATGAAATCGCGCGCCCGGTCCGAGAACTGATAGACCAGGAACGCTCCGCCGACGCGCAGCACCCGGTGCGTCGCCGCCGCGATGGCGGGGCCGACTCCGTCGGGCAGAGTCGAAAACGGCAGGCCCGAAAGCACGTAATCGGCGTGCTCGTACCCATGTGCCGCGACAATCTCCTCGACATCGGCGGCCGAGCCCAGCACCGCCTGGAAGCGGCTGTCGCGGATCGTCTTCTTCAGATAGTCGATATAAAGCGGATTGGTATCGATCACGATCAGCGCCCCGTCGCGCTTCAGCCGATCGAGCACGGGCTGGCAGAACGTGCCGACGCCCGGGCCGTATTCGACGAACAGATCGCATTCGTCCCACTTCACCGGCGCCAGCATCTTTTCGATGGTGAAGCGCGAGGATGGGATGATCGAACCGACCATCTTGGGATGCTGGAGAAAGCCGCGGAAGAACACGCCCCATTGGCCGAACAGCCGCGCGGCGCGCCGTTTCATATCGCCACGGGGAAGCGCGCGGGCTCCGGAATTGTCGCTCAAAGAATAGACCCTTATCGACGGTCGGGCACGGCCCGGTAGGCGCGCAGCGATACAGTTTCGATGCAGCATTGCAAGCATGGCCCGCCGGGCGTAGCGCCGCAAGCCATGTCCGAAAGCGATCGCGGCCCTTCCGCGGCTCCTCCTCCACCCGCCCTTCCCGGCTCCATCCCCAGGGGGCGGATGGCGCTGCTGTTCATGGTCATGCTGACGACGGCGGCAGGCAACACCGCGATGCAGTCGGTCATGCCCTCCATCGGCACCGCGCTGGGCATCGCGGACGTGTGGATCAGCCTCGCCTATAGCTGGTCGGCCCTGTTGTGGGTGGTCTGCGCCCCGTTCTGGGCGGGCCGGTCGGACCGCAGGGGCCGCAAGGCGATGATGGCGTTGGGCCTTACGGGCTTCGCAATCAGTTTCTCGCTGTGCGGATTGATGCTGTGGCTGGGCCTGTCGGGCTATCTGACCGCGTTCTGGGCGCTGATTCTGTGCGCTGCCGCGCGCAGCCTTTACGGCGGTTTCGGCAGCGCGGCGCCCCCTGCGGTGCAGGCCTATGTCGCCAGCCGCACACCGCGCGCCGAACGCACGCAGGCGCTGTCGCTGATCGCCTCGAGCTTCGGGCTGGGCACGGTGATCGGGCCTGCGCTCGCCCCGCTGATGGTGCTTCCGGGCGTCGGCCTGACCGGTCCCTTCGTGATCTTCGCCCTTATGGGCGTCGCCACGCTGATTGCCCTGCGCCTGCGCCTGCCGAACGACGAACCGCAATTCGCCGCCAAAGGAGGCATGTACGAAACGCCCTATTCCGGCAGCCCGACCGCCGATCCCGTCGAGACTTCGGAAGAGGACGAGGACGAGCCCTATGTCGAGCCGCATAAGCTTCGGTGGTTCGAAGCGCGCTTGCGCCCATGGGTCATAACCGGCCTGATCGGCGGGCATGCCCAGGCGATGGTATTGGGGATCGCAGGCTTTCTCGTGCTCGACCGGCTGGGCCTGCGCGCCACGCCGGACGAAGGGACGGGGCCGATCGGCCTGGTGCTGATGGCGGGCGCGATTGCCACGCTGCTGGCGCAATGGGGCCTGATCCCGCGCTTCAATCTGGGCCCGCGCGCCGCGACGCTGTCGGGCATCGCAATTGCCGCCTTCGGTGTCGCCATGCTGGCCGTGGCAGGCACGATCCACACCATCGCACTTGCCTTTGCGATCGCCTCGCTCGGTTTCGGCCTGTTCCGGCCCGGATCGACCTCGGGCACATCGCTGGCGGTGACGCGCGCCGAACAGGGGCAGGCGTCCGGAATCACCGCCTCGGTCGCAGGAGCGAGCTATATCTACGCGCCCGCGCTCGGCGTTTGGCTATACGGCCATTCGGACTGGCTGGGCTTCGGCCTGATCGTGGCGCTGTGCCTGATCGTGTTCGCTTACGGCTTCTTCGCCCTGCAACAGGACAGCGATCTGACCCGCAACCGTTAGAGGATTTCCAGCACCCGATCCTGCGGCCGGCACAGGCGCACGCCCTTTTCGGTTTCGACCAGCGGGCGTTCTATGAGGATCGGGTCGGCCACCATCGCGGCCAGCACCTCGTCGTCCGAAGCTTGGGGCAGGCCGCGTTCCTCGGCATCGGTACCGCGCAGTCGCAATCCCTCCTGCGGCGAGATCCCGGCATCCTTGTAAAGCTGCGCCAGCTTGGCGGCGGAGGGCGGTTCCTTCAGATATTCGATCACCATCAGTTCGACCTGCGACAGGTTTTCGAGGATCGTGAGCGTCTTGCGCGATGTGCCGCATTTCGGGTTGTGCCAGATCGTCGCGTTCATCGTGTCCTCCTTTAGCGAATGCGCGGTCGGTGTGCTCAGCCGCCTAATCGAGCCAGACGATCACTGAAAGAGCATTCAGCGAAGTTTTCCCGGGAGATTGACAAGACAGCACTTGCAAATGCGAATAGCTCTCAATAGCAGCACCGGCGATCGTTGCAGCTTACAGACGGGATATTCTTTCATGCGGCACTCCGCCCTTCGCTCCGCGCTCCTTCTCGGAACCGCACTCGCGGCATCGCCTGCCCTTGCAGACAGCGCAGACAGCGCGGACGCCGCAGCCCAGCCCGAGCGCACCTACCTCCCTGCCGAAATCGTCGTCAGCGGCAAGCGCGAAGGCTATGGCAATGAGGACGGATCGACCGCCACCAAGACTCCGACGCCGCTGATCGACGTTCCCCAGGGCGTAAGCTTCATCACCGAAGACCAGCTCGAAGATCAGTCGATCCGCCAGCTGAACGAGGCGCTGCGCTATGTCCCCGGCGTCAGCATGGAAAGCGGCGAAGGCCACCGCGACGAAGTGTTCATTCGCGGCCAGGAATCGACCGCCGATTTCTATATCGACGGCCTGCGCGACGACGCGCAATATTACCGCTCGCTCTACAATATCGAGCGAGTTGAAGTGCTGAAGGGCGCCAATGCCCTGATCTTCGGGCGTGGCGCGGGCGGCGGCGCGGTCAATCGCGTATCGAAGACCGCGATGCTCGGGCGTTCGGGTATCGGTGGCCAGGCTTCGGTCGACAATTTCGGCGCCTTCGCCATTCTGGCTGACGCGAACCAGCCGCTCGGCGACAATGTCGCGCTGCGCCTCAACGCGACGTACGAGGAATTCGACAACGATCGCGATTTCTACGAAGGCCGCTTCATCGGAGTCTCGCCGACGCTGACCGCCGCGCTCGGCCCGCAGACCCGCCTCTACGCGACCTACACCTATGACGACGATGCCCGCGTCACCGATCGCGGCGTCCCCTCCCTCGGCGGGCGCCCGCTGATGGGTTATGACGAGACCTTCTTCGGCGATCCCGACTTCAATCGCGCCAGCGCCGAAACGCATATCGGGCGGGTTCGCCTGACGCACGAATTCGCGCCCGGCCTGTCCGCCAACGCCACCGTGCAATACGCCGATTACGACAAGATCTACGCCAACATCGTCCCTTCCGGCACGAACGGCACCACCGTTTCCTTCGGCGGATACGAGGATGCGACCGATCGCGAGAATCTGATCGGCCAGGCTAATCTCGTATGGGAAACCGCAGGCGAAGGCTTCGAATCGACACTGTTGCTCGGCGTCGAGGCGGGCAGCCAGGATACGGTGAACGCGCGTCGGACAGTGTCCTTCGCGTCAGGCAACACTGCTCCGCTGGCCGATGTAATCGCCCTGCCTGCTTTCTCTCTCAACCCGGTTTCGCGCTCGCGCGACAGCCAGCTCGAAACGCTGTCCGCCTATGTGCAGGAACAGTTCGAAATCGGCGGCGTGGTCGAACTCGTCGCGGGGCTGCGCTATGATCGCTTCGATCTCGATACGCGAGACCTGATTTCGGGCGTTCCCGGCAATCGGGTGGACGAAAAGGTGAGCCCGCGCGCCGGGCTGATCGTGAAGCCGAGCGAGCGCGTGTCGGTCTATGCGAGCTATGCGGAAAGCTTCCTGCCGCAGGCCGGCGATCAATTCGTGATCCTGTCGCCCGGCGATGCGCGTTTCGATCCGGAGAAATTCACCAATTACGAGCTCGGCGTCAAAGTCGCGCCGATGAACGATCTGCTCGTCACCGCCGCGATCTTCCGGCTCGACCGCACCAAGACGCAGGCGCCCGATCCCAGCGGGTCCGGCCTGACCGTGCTGGCGGGCGAAAGCCGGGTGGAAGGGTTCGAACTGAGCGCGGTTGGCGAGATCGCGTCCTTCTGGCAGGCCAATATCGGCTACACCTATCTCGACGGCGAATTGCGCAACGACTCCGATTTCGGCACCGCAGGCGCGCGCCTGCAGCAACTGCCCAAGCACCAGATCGCGGCCTGGAACCGCTTCGACCTGACCGAGAAGTTCGGCGTGGGCCTGGGCGTAATTCACCAGTCCGAACAGTTCGCCAGCTTCAGCAACACGGTGGTTCTGCCGAGCTATTGGCGGGTCGATGCCGCCGCCTATGTGACGCTGACCGACCGGGTCGGCGTGCAGCTCAATATCGAAAACCTCTTCGACGAGGACTATTATCCGTCCGCGCACGGCAACAACAACATCCAGCCGGGCGATCCCTTCACCGCCCGGATCGGCGTGCGGTTCGAAATGTAGTCGGCGGGCTTCGCGCTAACGCTGTGGCGGCGTCAGCGCAGGCTCCTCCCGCGCCGCATCGGCGGCACCGATACCCGGAGGGGGCGCGGCAGTGACGCGTTCCTGACGGCGCGCGACGCGCCCGGCCCGCTCCACCGCTCGGACCAGGCGCGGATAGATGCCGCAGCGGCAGATATTGGGTATGGCGGCCTTGATCGCCGCCTCGTCCGGCGCGGGATTATCGGCGAGTAGCGCGGCGGCGGCCATGACGATGCCGGGTGTGCAGAAACCGCACTGGATCGCCTGTTCCGCGACCATCGCCTGCTGCACCGGGTGCGAGCGATCGCGCGACAGCCCCTCGATCGTGGTGACGAAGCGGCCTTCCGCCTCGGCGATCGTAATCAGGCAGGCGCGCAGCGCCTCGCCATCGACATGCACCATGCAGGCGCCGCAATCGCCATTGCCGCAGCCATATTTCGTGCCCGTCAAATTGGACGCGTCGCGCAGCGCCCATAAGAGGGGCGTTTCCGCATCCATTAGATATTCGACCGGTCGGCCGTTCACCGTCATTCGGGACACGCCGCGCTCCTCGTCCTGTAACCTCTCGGCCTTTCGCACGGCGCGCCATGATCGGGCAAGATCGCCGCTTCCCTATCTCTCACACCCCGGCTAGGCGCCCTTCGATGAAAGATAGGCCCCAAGACACGCGCGGCAAGCTGACGCGCGGCAGCATTCGGGGCCATCTCGTCACCCAGACCACCCCAATGATTATCGGCGTCGCGGCGATCATGTCGATCGGGCTGGTCGATGCCTATTTCATCGGCCAGCTCGGCCGGACCGAACTGGCGGCGATTTCCTTCATCTTTCCCATCAGCGTTGCGCTCACCAGCATGGGCGTGGGGGTGATGGTGGGCATCAATTCGGTCGTCGCGCGTGCGCTCGGCGAAGGGGATTGGGACAAGGCGGCGCGGCGGGCCAATTTCGGCATGGTCTTCGCGGTCACGGTCGGCGTGGTCCTGGGGCTGACACTGTTCGCGCTGCTCGATCCGCTATTCGCGCTGATGAATGCGGACGCAGCGACGCTGCCCTTCATCCGCACTTATATGCAGCCCTTCGCTCTCGGCTTTCCGCTGCTGATGACGATCATGGGGATCAACGGCACGCTGCGGGGCCAGGGCGAGGCGCGCAAGACCAGTTACATCTCGATCTGCTACGCGGCGGCGAACTGGGTGCTCGATCCGATCCTGATTACCGGGGCTTTCGGTATCGAGGGGCTCGGCATCGTCGGCGCGGCCTATGCCACGCTGATCGGCTGGGCCATCGCCATTGTGCTGGGCCTCTATCTGATCCGCAAGACCGACCTTCCCCTCAATCCCGCTCTCATTCGCGAAGGCCGCATCGGCGCGCCGCTCGCCGCGATCGCGCGCGTGGCGGCACCTGCGGCGTTCTCCAATTCCATCAATCCGATCGGCCTTTCGGTGCTCACCGCGCTCGTCGCGATCGAGGGGCAGGCGGCAGTGGCGGGCTTCGGTGCGGCGGGCCGATTGCAGAGCTTCGCCACCGTCCCCCTGCTCGCTCTGTCGGGATCGATCGGAGCCATCGTCGGCCAGAATTGGGGCGCATCGCAATTTGACCGCGCGCGGCGCGCCGTCCGCTACGCCTTCGGCTTCTGCGTGGCTTACGGCCTTGCCATTGCCCTCGTCCTTTTCGGATTCGGCGAACGTTTCGCCGGTCTGTTCAGCGACGATCCGGCGGTCGTCGCCCAGTTCGATGCCTATTTGAAGATCGCGGTGTGGGGCTATGCCGGGTTCGGCCTGCTGATAACCGCCAACGGTGTCCTGAACGCAGTCGACAAGGCAAGCCTCGCATTGCTCCAGAGCTTCGCGCGTGTCTTCCTCGTCATGATGCCTTTTGCCTGGCTGCTGCGCGGATCGTGGGGCGCCGATGCGATTTACGCGGCAGAACTCGTGGCCAATCTGGCTGGCGGCGCGCTCGGTGCCTTCATCGTGTGGCGCGTGCTGCGCGCCAAGGGCGAGAGCGGCGCCAAAGCGGACTGAGCACCCTTACGCTTCGTTAACCATCGACAGGCATAGAGGCAGCCCTACCAAGAGGGGCTTGCTGCGCAATGGACGATCTTCTGGCGGACTTCGTCGCCGAAACCCGCGAAATGCTGGAGGCCAGCGGCGGCGAAATCGTCGCCTGGGAGGCCGATCCCAGCGATCGCGCGCGCCTCGATGCGATCTTCCGCTTCGTCCACACGGTGAAGGGCAATTGCGGATTCTTCGATTTTCCGCGCCTCGAACGGCTGAGCCATGCCGCCGAAGATGCGCTGGCCGAAGTGCGCGGCGAGCGACGCCAGGCCGACAGCGCGCTGGTTTCCGCCGTGCTCGCCATCATCGACCGGATCGGCGAGATGACCGATGCGATCGAAGCCGGGCGGGAGTTTCCCGAAGGCGGCGACGATGCGCTGATCGCGGCACTGGAATATGACGATAGCGAGCCGATGTCGTCATCCGCTCCTCTTGGCACGACTGCCGAAGACGGCGCCGCATCGGATCGCCCCGCGGCCGCCCGTCCGCAAACCGTTCAGCGCTCGATCCGCCTTCCCGTCGATCTTCTGGACGAGGTCATGAAAGGCGTGTCCGACCTCGTCCTGGCGCGCAACGATTTGGCGCGACGCCTGCGCGAAAGCGACAGACAATCGACGCTCGAGCAGCCATTCGAGAGGCTTTCCGCCCTCCTTACCGGCGTACGCGAATCCACGACCCGGATGCGCATGCAGCGTCTGGAACATCTCTTCAGCTCCTTCCCCCGCCTGGTGCGCGACCTTTCCAACGAGCTGGGCAAGCAGGTGATGGTCGATTTCGAAGGCAGCGATGTCGAGCTCGATCGCGAAATGCTCGAAATGGTGCGCGATCCGCTCACTCATATCGTTCGCAACGCCATCGACCACGGGATCGAGAAACCGGTCGAACGCATGATGGCCGGCAAACGCGAGATCGGCATGCTGCGTTTTGCCGCCCGTCAGTCCGGCAACCAGATTTCGCTGGTGATTTCAGACGATGGCAATGGGATCGACACCGATCGCCTGGCCGCCAAGGCCCTGGCTGCCGGCCTTCGCACGGCCGACGAGATCGAAGCCATGGACGAGCGCGCCAAGCTCGACCTCATATTCGAACCCGGCCTATCCACCGCCGACGAAGTGAGTTCGGTTTCGGGTCGCGGCGTTGGGATGGACGTCGTGCGCGCCAACATCCTCAAGGTCGGCGGATCGATCGACGTTTCGAGCACGCCGCAAAACGGCACGTCCTTTTATCTCAAATTGCCTCTGACGCTTTCGATCATGTCGTCGCTCACGGTGGAAACGCGCGGGCAGATCTTTGCCCTTCCCCGTTCCTTCGTCGACGAGATCGTGTTCGCGCGCACGCACGAGGCGGAACTTGTCCGCGCAGGCGAAAGCCAGCTGCTGACTTATCGGGATAAGCGCATTCCCTGCATCGCGCTTGAAGAAGTACTGTTCGGGCCATCGGCGGAGCCGCTGGACTGGAGCCGCAAGAAGATGCTCGTCATCCGGCTTGCGAGCGACGATGTGTTCGCTCTGGGAGTGGATCAGGTGATCGATCACGAGGACGTGGTGATCAAGCCGATCGCGCCCGTGATCGTCCAAACCGGCCTCTATGCCGGCACCACCCTGCTTGACGATGGGCGACCGATGATGCTGCTCGACATGCCCAGCATCGCTGCCATGCACGGGCTGGTCGCGGAAACGCGCGGCCGTTCGCGCTCCGATCGCGAGGAGGGGGATGTCGCCGAGACCGCTCCCAGCTTCTGTGCCATGCTGTATCGCGGCTTGGATGGACGCCAGCGGGCCGTGCGCCTCGATCTGGTGCGCCGCATCGAAACGATCGCCCGCAGCGCCATCGATATCGAAGGCGGTCGCGCGCAGATCGTAATCGATGATACTCTCGTCCCCCTGGTCGGCCACGAAGCGGGCGAGCTTCCGCCATCGGAATGCCGCCTGCTTCGCCTTTCCGATGGGCATGGCGAGCTGGCGCTGATCGTCACCGAAGTCCTTGACGCGATCGACCTGCCGCAGGAGCTGCGCTCAGCCGAGGGCAATCCCGACTACGAAGGCATCGCTTTGGTGGATGGGCAGCCGATCCCCTTGATCGACGGGCACCGCCTGTTCGCCCGTCACGACCGGCCCGTGAAAGACTGCGCGCAGCCGACATGCCGCTTGCCCCATGATAGCGAATGGGCCCGCACAATTCTCGAACCTCTCGTCGTTGCCGCAGGCTATACCGTGCTGCGCGATGGGGACCAGCGGAGCGATGTCCGCATTCTGATCGACGAGGATCCATCCGCACAGCAAGACGCCGACGCCGCGCTCATTCATCTTCGCAGCAGCCGCGAAGCGAGGGGCGCTGAAGACAATTCGATCTATCGTTACGATCGCGAAGCGCTGCTGAAAGCGCTTGCGAGCCTGCGTCGGGAGAACGCTGCATGAAACGCTTGATGCTCCTCTGCACGATCGCGGGCCGAAAGGCTGCCATACCCACACAGGACGTCAGCTCGGTGATCGAGATCGAAGCCATCGCCCCCGTTCCGGGCACCCCGCCCCATGTCGCGGGGCTGACCGCTCTTCGCAGCCAGGCCCTGACCGTGATCGATTGCCGGGTTGCGATGGGCTTCGAGAGCGCGGGCGATCCGGTCGGCAGCCGTGCCGCCGTGATCCAGCAGGATGGCCACCTCTATGCCCTGGTGGTCGACGATGCATCCGATGTCGAAGAGGTCGAGAGCGAGGTGGAGCATATCCGCGGCGGCTTCGGCCCACAATGGGAAAGAGCGGCGCTGGGTCTGGTGGAGACGCCCGGCGGCCCGGTCGTCGTTCTCGACGTTCCCGCGCTGCTCGGCCTTCGCCAATCCGAGGCGGCTTAAGGCAATGGTTACGGTTGGTTGTTACTAAGAAGGCTCAAGACGAGAATATCCAATGGCAAACACATGGAAACGCAAGGGCGCCTGAAATGAGAACCTGTCTGGTCGTGGACGATTCGCGCGTGATCCGCAAAGTCTCGCGGCATATTCTCGAATCGCTCGATTTCACCGTCGAAGAGGCGGAGAACGGCAAGCTCGGCCTCGATAAATGCGTCGAAGCGATGCCCGATGTGATCCTGCTCGACTGGAACATGCCGGTGATGACGGGGATCGAATTCATCGTCCATCTGCGCCAAGTGCCCGGCGGCGACAAGCCCAAGGTCGTGTTCTGCACGACCGAGAACGACGTCGCCCATATCCGCGAAGCCATCAGCGCCGGTGCGGACGAATACGTCATGAAGCCCTTCGATCACGAAACTCTGCAGATAAAGCTTCAGCTCGTCGGCATGGCCTGACCGTAGCCTAGAGGAATCGCCATGGCCTCCGTAATACCCACCAGCCAGTCCAGCCTTTCCCGCGCGACGCCTTCGCCCAAACGCGTGACCGACGATATGGTGCGCGTCATGCTGGTCGACGATTCGCTGACCGTGCGGACCGTCTTTTCCCGCATGATCCAGCGCGAAGACGATCTCGCGGTCGTCGCCGAAGCGGGCACGGCGGAAAAGGCGCTTTTCGCCCTTCGCAGCACCGAGGTGGACGTGATCCTCCTCGACCTCGAAATGCCCGGCATGGGCGGATTGGAAGCGCTCCCCAAGCTGCTCGAAGCCGCCAAGGGCGCGCACGTTCTCGTCGTGTCGTCCCTGACCGAAGATGGGGCGGAACACACTCTCACCGCTCTGTCTATCGGCGCGGCCGATACGATGCTGAAGCCGCGCCCGGGTGGTTTCAACGACGATTATCGCGATGCGCTGCTGACGAAGATACGGGCGCTGGGCGGCCGCGATGTCAGCACCGAAACGCTTTCGCCGCGTACCGATCCGGCACCCGCCGCGCGACCGATCCCGGCGAAGGCGCGCGAAGCGCTGCCTCCCCATGTCGTCGCGATCGGTGCCTCCACGGGAGGGATCCATGCGCTCAACCTGTTCCTGCGGCAGCTGCCGCACGATTTTGACCTGCCGATCCTGATCACGCAGCATCTGCCGGAAAGCTTTGTTCCAGTGTTCGCACGGCAGATGGAGCTCGCGGCTGGACGCGAGGCGGTTCTGGCGGAAGAGGGAACGGCAATCCGTCGCGGTCGCATCGTGATCGCTCCGGGAACGGCGCATATGATCGTCAAGCGGATCGGCCCGGCCTCGGCATCGTGCAGCGGCGTGGTGACGGCACTGGCGCATCATCGCACCGCCAATGGCTGCCTTCCCTCCGTCGATCCGATGTTCGAAAGCATTGCCGAGGTTTATGAGGGACACGTGGCCGCAGTTCTGCTGTCGGGCATGGGCCGTGACGGTACGAGCGGCGCCGAAGCGATCGCCCGGTCCGGTGGCAGCCTCTATGCCCAGGACGAGGCGAGCTGCGCGGTTTGGGGCATGCCCCGCGCCATAACCGAAGCCGGTCTGGCGCGCGCCGTGGCCGAACCCGCAAAGCTCGCCGACGCAGTCGCTCAGTCGGCTCGTGCGCCTGCCGAGCAGAGCTGACATGACCGCCATCGACGCATCCCATCGGATCGTCGCGGACCTCTTGCGGGCGCGTACCGGCCAGCATCTTTCGGACGAGCGCATGTGGCGGGTTCCCTCCGCACTGGCTGGCCTGTTTCGGGCGCGGCGCATTTCCAATGTCGATCAGCTCGTCTGCTTGCTTGCGGAACCCGACTCAGGCGATCTCGCCACCGAGGTCGTCGACGCCCTTCTCAACAACGAGACCTATTTCTTCCGCGACGGCGCCTTCTTCGAACGGCTCTCGAACACGGTCCTTCCGACATTGTTCGAACGGCGTCGCAAGACGAAGCGCATCGCCATCTGGTCGGCCGGCTGTTCGACAGGTCAGGAAGCGCTCTCGCTCGCCATGTTGTTCGCCGACGATCCGGAGCGCTGGCGCGACTGGAAAATCGAGATCGTCGGCACCGATATCTCGACCAAGGCCATCGCCAAAGCGAACAAGGGCCTTTACTCGCAATTCGAAATTCAGCGCGGCATCGACGTACATCGGATGCTGAGGCATTTCGACGAAGGTGCGAACGGGTGGCAGGCGAAATCCGAGCTGCGGGCGCTTACGCGGTTCCAGCAAGCCAACATCCTTGCCGCCCCTCCTTTGGTACACGGTTTCGATCTTGTCCTGTGCCGTAACGTTCTGCTGTATTTCGATGCCGCGACGCGCGCCGAGGCGTTCAAGTGCCTGGCCCGGGGCATGGCACAGGATGGCTGGCTGATGATGGGATCCGGCGAGACAACCATCGGACAGACCGCTCTTTTCGAATCATCGGACGAGGGAGCGAACCTTTATCGTCATTGCGGGGGCGAGCTTTCTTTCAAGGAGCACACCCGTGAAGCGCTGGTCGGCTGACGGGAACGCATCCCAGCCATTTCGCCAACCTGTCGCAAAGCGCTCTTCGGTCTTCCGATCGGACGGTAAATTGCGGCTTAACCTCTTTTTAGCGCCTGACGTTCTAGGGGAATCGATAGCCGTCTTTTGCGGTTGTGCCAGGCGAGGAACCAAGTGAGCAGATCGCAGACCAGGTCCAGGGCCGCGATGGCGAGGGGAGCGGCAGTGCATCGCCCCATCATCTCGATCGTGCCCCTCGCCCTGATCGCTTCGCTGGCGATTGCGACCGCTCTGGCATATGGTTTCGCAATGCATTTTACGCCCGGTGCGGGCCTGCCTGGCTGGATGTTGCTGGCAGGAGGTATCGCGCAGGCATTGATATTGGCCGCCCTGATCCCGCTTACGCTCAGGCATGCCCGCAATTTCGAACTGCTCGCCAAACGCGATGCGCTGACCGGCCTTCCCAATCGCGCCGGGCTGCACGCCGAATTCGCCCAGATAGCCGCTCTTGCGGATGGACAGGAAGAGATCGCGCTCGCCCTCATAGATCTGGATGGGTTCATGGCGATCAATGATCGCCACGGGCACTCGATGGGCGACAAGGCAATCTGCGAGACCGCGAAGATTCTCGTCGATCTATGCGGCGAGGAAGCCCGAATCTATCGCCTCGGGGGAGACGAGTTCGCACTTGCCAAGGCCGGCCCCCTCGCCGCGACGCTTCTGGAAGGAATGGCGCGCAAGATCATCGAACGCTTGTCGAAGCCGCTTTGCGTCGATGGCACGCGCCTGACCGTCGGCGCCAGTATCGGTCTTGCGCGCATGAGCGCATCTGACGATGCGTCCAGCTCGGAAATGCTTCGCCGCGCCGATGTTGCGATGTACGAATCCAAGCGCGGCGGGAAGGCGCGCTGCACCTGGTTCGATACGCAATCCGACGTGTACCGCGAAGCGACCCGAGTCATGGAAGAGGAATTGCGCGGCGCTCTGGCGCGCGAACAGTTCCGCCTGCATTATCAGCCGCTGGTCGATTGCGGCACGCAGCGGATCGTCGGCGTCGAGGCGCTGCTACGCTGGAACCGCCCCGATGGAGCCCAAATCCCGACCGGTCAATTCGTCGCCGTCGCCGAACAGTCGGGGCTGATCGATCCGCTCGGCCTTTGGGTGCTGCGCCGGGCCTGTGTCGATGCACTCGACTGGAACGGCATCAAACTGTCCGTGAACCTCTCGCCGGTACAGCTGAAAAATCCGGAATTCCCGATCCAGCTCGGCCACATCCTCGAAGAAACCGGCTTCGCGCCGGAGCGGCTGGAACTGGAGATCACGGAGAATTGCCTCGTGGTCAATCCACTGATCGCGGAACGCTGCCTGGCTATGATCCATGGGTTCGGCGTTAATATCGTGCTCGACGATTTCGGCACCGGTTACGCCTCGATCGGGTTCCTGCGCCGCTTCCGCTTCGAAAAGCTGAAGATCGACCGCAGCCTCGTCACCCAGGCGGATACCGATGATGCCAGCCGGGCCATGATGCTGTCTTCGATTACCGTCGCGCGGGCCATGAAGATGGATGTGACGGCGGAAGGCGTCGAAACCCTGGAGCAGGCCGAGATGGTACGCGCTGCGGGCTGCGATCAGATCCAGGGCTGGCTTTATTTCAAGGCCATGCCCGCCGAAGCGATCCCGCAGCATCTCGACAGAGTCGCACAGATCACGCCCCCCGCCCGTTCCGAACCCGAACCGATCGGTTCTCTCGAAAGCAAGGTTGCATGAGCGCTTTAATGGACATGGTCGGCAATCCGATACCGGAAGAAGAAGTCTCTCCTCCGCAAGAGCTCGCCACCGATTTCGGGCATGCAACGCGCAGTGGGCCTTTCGCCCGTTTCAAGGACGCCCTGGACGAGCGGTACCGGCGACTGACGGTTGCGCAGAAGATCGGCCAGCTGACCCTGGCCAGCGCTGCCGCCATCATGCTGACCATCGCCATGATGGTCGTTGCAGCGACCGTCGCCCTCGACATGCGCGACAGCCGAACGGCGTTCTCCGCCACCCATGTAGCCGCGATCGAGATCGAAAGAAGCGTCGAACAGGCGCGGCTATACGGTCAGCGTTTCGCGATCAGCGGTTCGCCCGAAGACATGGGGCGCGCCCGGACCGCCCTGGATGGCGCAGAAGAGGATCTCGTCATAGTGCGTGAGGTCGCCGAACGTTACGGCAGCGGCCAGATCTCCGCGATCGCCGATCTGACCGACCATATCGAGAGATACAAAGGCGAGCTGTCGGCTCTGGAAGCGGCATATGATCGCGATGGAACGGGCAATCTGACCCAAGCGCGCGCAGAAGACATTTTCAGGAGCGGCGAAGGTCTTATCGCCGAAGCGCAAACAATTCGCGATGCCCTGACCGCCCAGATGCACCAGTTGGACGGCCAATCCGCCGCCGTCATCAATTGGCTTGCAATCGGTTTTGTCGTCATCGTCGCCTTAGCGTTCGGTCTGATTTTCACAACGTCGCGTACAGTCACCAAGGACATGTCCGGCGCACTGACACGCCTGACCCAGACCGGCCTCGAATTGTCGAAGGGCAATCTGACGGTCTCGATACCGGGATTGCACCGCAAGGATGAAATCGGCCAGATGGCCCGATCGATGAAGCTATTCGCTCGCGCGGCGCGGAAGTTCGAAGTCGCGAAGCAGAAGGAAGCAGAACGCGCCAAGCTGCAACTTGCCGAACGCGCCGACCTGGAGCGCGAGCGTGAAGAGGCTCGTGCGCAGAAGGAAAAGGCGCTGCTCGACCTTGCGAAGACCTTCGAGGCCACGGTCGGCCAAGTGGTCGGCAGTGTAGCTGCTGCCGTCGGGCAGTTGCAGACGACCGCCGATCACATGGCGAACGCCGCCGACCGATCGACCGATCGGACCGGAAAGGTCGTGGGCGAAATGGATCGCGCCGCCAACGGAGTCGTCGCCGCTGCCGCAGCGTCCGATGAATTCGCGCTCTCCATCGGCGAGATCGGACGTCAGGCCGGCCAGTCGGCCGAACTCGCCCGCACTGCCGCTCGCGCCGCAGAACAGGCGGACGGAACCATCTCGAACCTGTCCGTCTCCGCGAACGAGGTCGGCCAGGTCGTCGAGCTCATTCAATCGATCGCACGACGCACCAATCTGCTTGCACTCAACGCATCGATAGAAGCGGCCCGCGGAGGCGAGGCCGGGCGTGGATTTGCCGTGGTCGCGAGCGAAGTGAAGGAACTCGCCTCGCAGACCAGTCGTGCAACCCAGAGTATCGCCGATCAGATCCGCGCGATGCAGGACAGCACCACTGCCAGCGTCGCCGCCCTGCGATCAATCGCCGGGCAAATTTCCCAGATGGAAACCAGCGCGGTTTCCATCGCCACTGCGGTCGATCAACAGACTCTCGCCGGGCAGGAACTGGCGCGCAATATCGACATCGCCGCTCGAGGTACCGATGCCGTGTCCGGCCTGGTCGGCGAGGTTCGCGAAACTTCGCTGGCGACCGGCAACGCGGCCGCGCAGGTTCTCGCTTCGGCCAACGAACTGGAAGGCCAGGCCAACATGCTGCGCGGCAAGGTCGATCACTTCCTGGCACAGGTGCGCGCCGGATAGGAAATCTTAACCCAGCCGATTTAGTAAAATACGTAAATCGGCTTGGAGAGATATGTTCATGAACGCGTATTCGACAGTGCATCTCTCCGCCCAATCTCCCGAAGACGCTCTGCAAACAAGCATCGATCCAAGCTTGCAGTCGGATTGTCTGCAAGGCCAAGAGTCCGCGCTTTCCTCGTGGTTCTTGCGAAAGTCTCTGATTGGACAGGCGCGCATAGCAGCGCTTTTCATGGTGGCCGGGCTGGTGATCGTCGCCGGCATCGATCTGCTCGCGCTCAACTTCCCTTCGATGGCTACGGTCGCCCAGCCGCTAATCCTGATCGTAGCTGCAATCTGCTGTATTCTGGGATTCGTGGCCCTGCGTTTCATCGAACGGCGGATCATCGAACCCTTGGAAGACCTTTCGAGCGATCTTGCCCGAATGGCCGCAGGCGAGGCGGACGTCCGGCCCTGGCATACTGGACGGGCCGACATTATCGGCGACATCGCGCGATCGCTGGAAGCCTTTCGCGTCTCGCGCGAACAGCTGGACCAGCTGATCGAAGCGCGCGCCCGATCGGATGCCGAGCGCGAGAGCGAACGCATCGAGGCAGACGCGCTCGCCGAACGCATTCGGCAGGAAACGATCGACGGATTACTGCTCCAATTCCAGTCCTCCATCGGCCACGTCGTGCAGGGGGTCGCCTCCGCATCTTCCCAATTGCAATCGACCGCGCGCGAAATGGCCGAAACTCTCGACGAGACCATTCTTCACACCGATCAGGTCGCCCAATCGATGACCAACTCCCGCAGCGGAACCACTGCCGCCGCGGCCGCATCGGACGAATTTGCGATGTCGATCGGCGAGATCAGTCGCCAGGCGGCCAGTTCCGCCGATCTGGCTCGCGAGGCGAGCCTTGCGGCAGGGCAAGCGGACCAGACCGTTTCGAACCTGCTGTCGTCCGCCGATCAGATCGGCCAGATCGTCGAGCTGATCCAGACGATCGCGCGCCGCACCAATCTGCTCGCCCTCAACGCGTCGATCGAGGCGGCGCGCGGCGGCGAGGCGGGACGCGGTTTTGCCGTGGTGGCGAGCGAGGTCAAGGAACTGGCCTCGCAAACGAGCCGCGCGACGGAAGATGTCGCTGCCCAAATTCGCGAAATGCAGGATTCGACCGGCGAAAGCGTGGCAGCGCTGCGAACGATCAACGGTCAGATCAAGCAGCTGGAATCTAGCGCGGTCTCGATCGCGACGGCGGTCGATCAGCAGACGCTCGCAGGCCAGGATCTGGCGCGCAGCATCGATCTGGCGGCGCGCGGTGCGGACGAGACATGCGACCATATCGAGCGCGTCCGCGCTACCGCCGCCGCCCATGGCAGCGCTGCGGGCCAGGTTCTGAACTCGGCCACCGAGCTGGAAAGCCAGGCGAGCACGCTGACCAGCAAGGTGGATGGCCTGATCGCCCAAATCAGAGCGAGCGAGGGGAAGCGGGCCGCAGCCTAGGCGTTCCCCTCAGCCGTCCCCCTTCGCCCGTTACTCTTCGACCGAAACTATCACTCCCACCAGTAGGGCAGGCGGCGCGCATCGCCGGTGACGACTTCGTTCATGGTGCGCGCATCGTAGAGCCGCCCGCCCAGCATGACGCGTTCGATATCGTCCGAATTGCGGATATTTGCGCTGGGATCGGCGGTGAGGATCACGAGATCCGCCAGCTTGCCGACTTCGAGCGAACCGATATCGCGGTCCATGCCGAGCGAGCGCGCGGATTCGATCGTACCCGCGCGCAGCGACTGCACCGGGCTCATCCCTCCGCGCACGAAGCTCCACAATTCCCAATGCGCCGCGATGCCCGATTGCTGGCCATGCGCCCCGATCGAGACCTTCACGCCGCGTTCGGCCAGTTTCTTGGCCTCACGCGCGGCGTTGTCGTCCACGAAGGCCCATTCCGGCGCTTTGGTCCGCCGTGCGGTTTCCGCCAGCAGCATGCGCGGCGGCGTGTGGACCAATAGCGGATTGTCGAACACGTCGGTCGCCTGCCGCCAGTAGGGATCGGCCGCAAGCCCGCCATAGGTGACGACCAGCGTCGGCGTGTAATTGGTCTGGCTCTGGCCGAAGAATTGCAGCACGTCATCATACATCACGTCGACCGGGATGTTGTGCTCCAGCGTGGAATTGCCGTCCGCGACGAGATTCAAATCCATTCCGAACAGCGATCCGCCTTCGGCCACCACCAGCATGTTTTCCGCCCGCGCGGCGGCGACGACCTGCTGGCGCTGTTCGCGGCGCGGCTGGTTGTAGTTCTTGACCGAGATTCCGCCCTGCGCCTTGATCCGGCGCACATGGGCCAGCGCGTCCTCGTATCCGTCGATGCGGGCATAGACGCTGGGCGCCTTGGCCCCGTAAATGATCTCGCCGGTCGAGAAGATGCGCGGGGCAAGCAGCGTGCCCGCCCTCTGGCGCTCCGCCGCGGCGAAGATCGAGCTGGCGCTGGATGACGGATCGTGGATCGTCGTCACGCCCATGGCCAGTTCCTGCACTGTGGACCAGTTCTGCTGCGGCA
The DNA here is from genome assembly GCF_001635685.1 of Erythrobacter sp. HI0063. Classification (GTDB taxonomy): domain Bacteria; phylum Pseudomonadota; class Alphaproteobacteria; order Sphingomonadales; family Sphingomonadaceae; genus Qipengyuania. The sequence continues at coordinate 480 of NZ_LWFF01000330.1, read as the reverse complement.
CCAGATCGCCGACGCCCTGGGGGCCGTGGGCATGCGCATCGACAAGGCCGGGCATGATGACCCGTCCTGTGGCATCGACGGTCCGCGCGCCCGAAGGGACCGGCGTGCTCGCCGCCGGGCCGATCGCCGCGATCCGGTCGCCCTCGATCACGATGGTGCCGTTCTCGATGACGCCCGCCTGATCGCCGGTCATCGTCAGGATACGCGCGCCGGTGATCGCCACCGTGCCGGTCGGCTTGTCGGCACGCACCGTGCGGGCGAGCGAGATGCCGGTTTCGGGCGGAACGAAGCTCTGCGCATTTTCAGGCGCGGGCGCCTTGCGGAACATCGCGGCGGTGGTGGCGCGATACATCGTCGGCCCCATCGACCAGTAGACGGTCGATCCGTTATCGGCCCACCCGATATAGTCCGCCCCGCCCTTGCTGGCCTTGACCACGGGCAGCGAGCTTGCCTTTTCGCCCACCGTCACTGCCTGGCCGC
>NZ_LWFF01000329.1 GCF_001635685.1 Erythrobacter sp. HI0063 | reverse complement strand
CCACGGTGATTCCGAAATTGAGCGGGATGCCCGTGTTCTCGCTGATGAAATCGACGGCCTTCGCGCCCGCACCCGTGACGATTTCGCGCGCGACGGAGTCGATTTCATCATCGAGAACACGGGCATCCCGCTCAATTTCGGAATCACCGTGGCGCTCGGCATCATCGTCGGCGTGGCGATCGTCGGGCTGACCTTCAGCCTCTTCATTCGCGACAACATCAAGCAGTTCGGTGCCCTGAAGGCCATCGGCGTGACCAATGGCACTATCCGCCGCATGGTCGCGGTACAGGCGGGGGTGGTCGGATTTGTCGGATATGGACTAGGTGTCGTGGGAACGGTGCTGTTCATTTTCGGCTTTTCGGGTGAGCCGACCTTCAAGGGATTCTACATTCCCTGGCAGGTTCCGCTGATCAGCCTGTTCGCCATCGTCGTGATTATCGCGCTGACAGGCTGGCTTGCCCTGCGCAGCGTCATGAAGACCGAACCTGCGGCGGTGTTCCGGTGAGCGCGGGGGGCGATCGTCAGGCCGCCATCTCGGTACGCGACGTGGCCCGCGATTTCCTCGCCGGTCAGCAGACCATCCGCGTCCTTCACGGCATCGATCTCGACGTCGCGCCGGGCGAGCTGACCTATCTGGTCGGCGAGAGCGGGTCGGGCAAGACGACGCTGATTTCGATCATGTGCGGCATCCTGTGGCCGACCGAGGGCAGCGTAGAGGTGTTCGGCACTCCGATCTATGGTTTGTCCGATGATGATCTGGTCCGCTTCCGGCTGGAGAATATCGGTTTCATCTTTCAGCAGTACAATCTCATCCCCGCGATCGACGCGGCCAGCAATGCCGCCGTACCCTTGATCGCGCGCGGTATGGACCGCCGGGAGGCCCGCGAACGGGCCGTCGCGATGATGGAGAAGCTCAATATCGCCAATCAGGCGGACAAGCTGCCGAACCAGCTTTCGGGTGGCCAGCAACAGCGCGTCGCCATCGCCCGCGCGCTCGTCAACGAACCGCGTCTCGTCGTCTGCGACGAGCCCACGGCCGCGCTCGACGCCACGTCCGGTCGGCGCGTGATGGACCTGTTGCGCGCCGTAGCGCTGGCCGAAGACCGCGCCTGCATTATCGTCACACACGACAACCGCATCTTCGACCTCGCCGACCGCATTCTCGTGCTTGAGGACGGTCGTATCACGCATGACGGCCCATCCATGCCGGAGGATCATTGAGATGGCTCTGCTGCCTTCGAATATCAGCTTTTCGCGCCAGGTGCTGATCATCGTGGCCGTGATCGGTATGCTCTTGGCAGCGGCCTATATCGCTTTCGGCCTGCCCGATCGCGAACTGAGCGAACCGACCGGCGAACCGCCCACCGCACCAACGACTCTCGCCAACGAAGCTAGGGTCGCGGGTTCGGGCGTCGTCGAACCGTCGAGCGAACTCGTCCAGATCGGTACGGCGCTGGCCGGCCTCGTCACCGATCTGCGCGTGCGCCCGGGCGATTTCGTCGAGAAGGGGCAGCCGCTCTTCGTGGTCGACACCCGCGCTCTGGAAGCGAGGGCGAGCGAGACCCGGACCGCGATTCAAGAGGCACGCGCGGCTATTGCAGAGGCGCAGGCGGCGATTGGCGAAGCGCGGACTGCCGAGGCGACCGCCGCTCGCCAGTTGCAGCTTTATCGCAACGTTTCCGATCCCGCTGCCGTCAGTCAGGCCGAAGTCATCCGGGCGGAAGGCGATGCCGCCGCCGCGCGCGAACGGCGAGGGCAGGCCCAGGCGCGTCTGTCCGCCGCTCGCGCACGCCTCGACAGCGCCCAGGCCCAGGCTTCCAGCGCGCGCACCGAGATCGGTAGGGCGACCGTACGCGCGCCGATCGCGGGTGAGATTCTTGCGGTCAATATCCGTCCGGGCGAATTTCTGTCCACCATGGGTGGGGGAGGGCAACCGTTCATCGAGATGGGAGAGACGCGCCCGCTGCATGTGCGGATCGACATCGACGAGGAGCAGGCCGCGCGCGCCGATCTTGGGGCTGATGCGACGGTCAATCCGCGCGGGGCATCCGATACGCGGGTGAAGGCGAGCTTCGTACGGGCCGAGCCATTGGTCGTGCCCAAACGCTCGCTTACCAATTCGGCTGCGGAACGCGTCGATGTGCGGGTCTTGCAGGTGATCTACGCCTTGCCAGACGATGCGCGCGAAACGTTCCGCGTCGGCCAGCAGGTCGATGCCTGGATCCCGGCAAAGAGGTCCGCCCGGTGATCCGCGCCGTACCTCTGCTGGCCGCTGCGGCGCTCGCCGGATGCGTCGCCGGTCCACCGCCCGAAATCGCGACGCCTGTCCCAGCGCTGCCCGCGAGCTATCTTTACGCAACGCCTTCGGACGAGGCCGGATCGCTCGCGGCCCTGCTGCCAAAGGACGATCCCGCTTTCGACCGTCTTGCGGCACAGGCGCTGGCCGGATCGCCCACGCTTGGCGAAGCGCTGGCGCGGATCGAGCAGGCGCGCGGCGGAGCCGACCGCGCCGGGGCAGAGCGTTTGCCCAATATCGGCGCAAGCGTTTCGGTCACTGGGCAGCGGACCAACCCCGCGCAATTCGGTACGGATCTCCCACCGGGCGTCGAAATAGATAACGAGCGTGTCGGCTATGCCGCCAATCTGACCGCGCGCTGGGATCCGGACATTTTCGGCGCCTTGCGCGCACAGGAGCGGGCTGCGCTGCTTCGTGTCGATGCCGCTTCCGCCGGGGCGGCGGCGGTCAGGCAGGCGCTCATCGCCGAAATCGCGGCGAGTGTGATCGACTGGCGCACGCTTGCAGCGCGCCAGTCCGAGTTGGAAAGCGATCTTGGGGCAGCGGGCGAGCTGGCCCGGCTCGCCGAAGTGCGCGAGCGCGCGGGGATCGCGCCCGGCTTCGATCGGGTGCGTGCGGAAAGCCAGGCCGCCGCCTCGCGCAGCCGGTTGCAAAGCCTTTCGGGCGAGCGCGCGCGCGCCGACTGGTGACGCTCACCGCGCAGGGTGGGGCGCAGGTGCGTGCGGCGCTGCAACAGGAAGGGCCTGCGATACCGCTCCCGCCGCCTCCTCCGGCGCTTCCTTCCGAACTGCTCGCCAATCGGCCCGACGTCGTTCGCGCCGCCGCGGAGCTTTCCGCCGCCGACGCCGATCTCGCAGCGGTCGCCCGGACGCGCTTTCCGCGCTTCGATCTCAGTGCCGCAATCGGGCTGCTCGCATTCGGTGTTGGCGACCTGTTCGAGGCGGATTCCGTGATCGGATCGCTCGCAGCGTCGGTGGCCGCGCCCTTGCTGGATTTCGGGCGGATCGAAGCCGAGATCGACACTGCCGCTGCGGCCAAACGCGCGGCATTCGAAGCATATCGCGGCGCGGTATTTACAGCGCTCGGCGATGCGGAGGCGGCTTACGGTCTGGTGGAGGCCGCCGATGCCGAGGCCGCAGCGTCCATAGCCGAGCGCGATATCGCCCAGCGCGCAGCGGCCATCGCCAACACGCGTTTCGAAGCGGGCCTGGCTAACTTTCTCGCCGTCATCGAAGCGCGGCGGGCCGCCGATGCCAGTGGCGAGCGCGCCGCTGCGGCAATCGGTCGCGCGCGCCGGGCGCGCGTGCTGTCATGGCAGGCGCTCGGCGGATCTCGTTATGGCCCATGAACGCCTGAGCAGGGACGTCCGCGCAGGCTGGCGCCATCACGCGACAGCGGCTCTCCTGCGCAGGATGACGCTCGCGCGCCAGTAGCATCCGATGGCGATCGGCGTGAACGCCGCGATGACCAGCAGGGCGTAACGCAGCGATTGGTCGCCGAAACGCGGCTCGAACAGGTCCGAGATGACCCCGACCAAAGTCGGGCCGATGCCGAGGCCGATCAGATTGATCACCAGCAGCGTGATCGCGGCCCAAACGGCGCGCATCCGAAGCGGGGCGAGCGTCTGGATCATCGCGAAGGTCGGTCCAAGATAGCAGGACTGGAACAGGACGGCGATGAAATATACGCCCACGGCCATCCAGGCATCATCCACCAGATAGAAGATAATCAGGAAGGGAAGCGCCAGCGTCTTGAGCCCTGCGATCATCAGGGGCTGCGCTTGCATCCCGTAGCGATCGGCCAGGCGGTTCGCCAGCCAGCCGCTGCCCAAGCCGCTCGCCACCCCGGCCACCGCCAGAAGCGGCGCCACGATATTGCCGACCTGTAGCGTGTTGAGGCCGAAGGAGCGGATCAGATAGGCGGGCGTCCAGCCGGTAAGCGCGTATCCGATCATCGAGGTCAGGGTCACGCCGGCGACCAACCAGACTGCCGCGCGGTCGGCGAAGATGGAGCGGAACCCTTCGCGGATCGAAGGCATTCGCGTTGCTTCGACCGCGCCCGGTTCGGCCTTTCGCATCGGCTCGGTGGCGAACAGCTTCACCACGATGGCGAGAACGACGCCCGGCAGGCCGATGGCGATGAAGGCGGTGCGCCAATCGAAGAAATAGGTGAGATTTCCGCCGAACATCTGCCCGGCGGCAGCGCCCAGCGTCACGCCGAGCGAGTAGATCGAGAGCGCGAGCGCGCGCTTTTCCGCCGGATACAGATCGGCGATGATCGAATGGCTGGGCGGGCTCGACCCTGCTTCGCCGATCCCGACCCCGATCCGCGCCAGCAGCAGATGGGTGAAATTCTGCGCCAGGCCGCACAGGGCCGTCATCCCGCTCCACACCCCCAGCGCGACCGAGATGATGTTCACCCGGTTCACTCTGTCGGCGAGCGCCGCCACCGGAATGCCGAGCGTGGCGTAGAAGATCGCGAAGGCGAGGCCGGAGAGGAGGCCCAGCTGCGTATCGGACAGCAGCAAGTCGGCCTTGATGTCCTCCAGCAGGATGGCGAGGATCTGCCGGTCCATATAGCTGAAGAAATAGGTCGCGGTGAGGAGGAACAGAGTGACCTGCCGCGCGCGCGGACTGACCTCTTCTGCTACTCCAGCCGGTGTCGGTGCCGGAGCTGTGGTCGCCATGTGATTGTATCCCTTCCCTGCCGTAATCGCCCGCGACGGATCACTCCGCCTTCTGCAGCGCCGACTTATCGATTGTGTTTTTCCCGTTATGCGCCGTGTTCCTCAGACAGGGCCGACGCCGAGTTCTCGTGGTGCCAAGCCGCCCCGATTGCGCGTTCATCGGGAATTGCTGCGGACAAGGGCGGAATAGATCAGCGTCTTCAGCTGCCGCCGGATGGGATAGGTGGACGATGGGTAGAGCTGGGTCATGAACACCATCGTGATCCGCTCCACCGGATCGACGAAGAAGGCGGTCGAATAGACGCCGCCCCAATAAAATTCGCCGCGACTGGCGGGCATGAGCGTGCGGGCCGGATCAATGACGGTGGCGAATCCCAGGCCGAACCCGCTTCCCGCATTGCTGGCTTCGCTGAAGGCGCTTCGGCTGATCCGCGTGAGGTCGGCATCGTCCGGCAGATGGTTCGCCGTCATCAAATCCAGCGTTTTCGGCGCGACGATCCGCGCTTTGTCCAGCATGCCCCGGTTCAGCAGCATCGTGCAGAAGCGGTGATAATCGCCGATCGTCGAGATCAGCCCGCCGCCGCCGGAATGAAATTCCGCCGGTTCGAGCATCCGGCTCCGCTCCGCGCTGTCGATGACACGGGGCGCATCGCGCGGCGTATAGGCCCAGGCATCTCCCAGGCGATCGGCGCGGTCGATGGCGGCATCGAAACCGGTATCGGTCATTTCGAGCGGGGCGAAGATATGCCGCTCGAAATAGTCGCCCAGTTTGAGGCCCGAAAGCCGCTCCACCGCGACGCCCAGCACATCGGTCGATACGGAATAATTCCATCGCTCGCCGGGTGAGAATTCCAGCGGGATTTTCGCGAGCGCGGTGATGTATTCGTCGGAATTCATGCCGCGTCGCGGCATGTCGAGGCGGGCGTCGCGATAGGCGGCGTCTATGCTGGTGCGGTTCTGGAAACCGTAGGTCAGCCCGCTCATATGCGTCAGCAGATCGACGAAGCGCATCGGCTCGGCCCTCTGGCCCGGCGCGAAGGGGATCGACCCGCCGCCGCCGGTATAGACGCGCAGATCCGCAAATTTGGGCAATACGCGCGCGACCGGATCGTCGAGAGCGACCTTACACTGTTCGACAAGCTGCATGAACGCGATCGAGGTCACCGGCTTGGTCATGCTGGCGATGCGGAACAGCGCGTCCTCGCGCATGGCGGTGCCGTCTGCGCGCAGATGGCCGAACTGCGAAAAATGGACCGGATCGCCATCGCGCGCGATCAGCAGCTGCGCATTGGGGAGGCGCCCCGTGTCGATATACTGCGCTGTGATGAAATCGTCGATCCGCGCCAGACGCTCGGGATCGAAGCCACGGCTTTCCGCATCCGCCAGTTTCATGCGCGCCCTCTCCCCTCGCGTTTTTGGAGGGGTAGGCCGCCTTCGCGTATCCGGCAACCGCGCACTTGCTTTCGCGCCGCGTTCCGAACTCGTCCTGTCGCAAAATTACAGCTGACGGTGCTAACCCGATCATTTCTTAGGCTGAAATCAAGCGCTGTGGAATGGTCGAGCCGCGTGCTACCGGATAGAGCCGAGACGAGGCGGAGAGAGATATGGCGAGTTCTATGGCACCTCACGGGTGGGCATCCCCTGAAAATTGGCCGGCGATGAGCCGCGCGCAGTGTCGCGATGTCCTGACCGCGCCCGGCCAGCGCTTCGAGATGGGCGAGGCGGTGATTTCCGGTGTGCCGACCCGGATCTGGAAGAACGCACCCGCTAATTTGCGCCTCGTCGCCCAGGCGGGAGAGGTCCATGGGGAGCGGGACTTCCTCGTCTACGAAAGCGAGCGGGTTTCCTACGATGCCTGGTTCCGCGCCGTGGCGACGCTCGCGGCGGAATTGCAGGCGAAGGGCGTGGGGAAGGGCGACCGCGTCGCTCTCGCCATGCGCAATCTGCCGGAATGGCCCGTCGCGTTCTTTGCTGCCGTGACGATCGGGGCGATCTGCGTGCCGCTCAACGCCTGGTGGACGGGCGAGGAGCTGGCCTACGGACTGCAGGATTCGGGCACCAGGCTGCTGATCTGCGATGCCGAGCGGTGGGAACGAATTGCGCCGTACCGCTCTGAATGCCCCGCGCTTGAAACGGTCATCGTCTCCCGCGCGGACAATCCGGGCGAGGATACGATCATGCTGGAGAGGCTGATCGGCAGGTCGGAAGAGTATGCCTCGCTCGCCTGCGATACCCTGCCGGATGTCGATATCGCGCCGGACGACGATGCGACGATCTTCTACACCAGCGGCACCACCGGCCGCCCTAAAGGTGCGTTGGGTACGCATCGCAATCTGTGCACCAACATCCTGTCGAGCGCCTATAATTCGGCCTTTTCGGTGCTGCGCCGGGGCGAGGCGCTTCCGGACCCGATGCCGCGCACCAGCCTCACCGTCATTCCGCTGTTTCATGTCACTGCCTGCTCGGCAGGGCTGATGGGCTCGATCGTGGCGGGCAACACGCTGATCTTCATGCACAAATGGGATCCGGTCGAAGCCTTCGGGATCATCGAGCGCGAAAAGGTCAATCTGACGGGCGGCGTGCCGACCATCGCCTGGCAGCTGATCGAAGATCCCGAGCGCCACAAATACGACCTTTCGAGCCTCGAAGCGGTCGCTTACGGCGGCGCGCCCGCCGCGCCCGAACTCGTGCGCCGGATCCACCAGGAATTCGGCGCGCTGCCCGGCAATGGCTGGGGCATGACCGAGACCATGGCGACGGTGACCGGACATTCGGGCGAAGACTATCTCAACCGCCCCGACAGCTGCGGCCCGCCGGTGGCGGTGGCTGACCTGAAGATCATGAGCGAGGACGGCAGCACCGAACTGCCGACCGGCGCGATCGGCGAATTATGGGCGCGCGGGCCAATGGTGGTGAAAGGCTATTGGGGCAAGCCCGAAGCGAGCGCGGAGACCTTCGTCGACGGCTGGGTGCGGACCGGCGATCTCGCCCGGCTGGACGAGGAAGGCTGGTGCTACATCGCCGACCGGGCCAAGGACATGATCATTCGCGGCGGGGAGAACATCTACTCGTCCGAAGTCGAGAATGTCCTCTACGATCACCCTGCCGTGACCGACGCCGCCCTGATCGGCCTGCCGCACAAGCAGCTGGGCGAAGAACCGGCGGCGGTGGTCCATCTCGCCCCCGGTACGAGTGCGAGCGAGGAGGAATTGCGCGAATGGGTCGCGGCGCGCCTCGCCCGGTTCAAGGTGCCGGTGCGGATCGCGTTCACGCGAGCCACGCTGCCGCGCAACGCCAATGGCAAGATTTTGAAAAAGGACTTGGCGAGCCTGTTCTGAAGGCTCGCCAAGCGGTTCCTCAATAGCCGGACAAAGTCGCGAAGCGGTTCTTGAGCATGGCCGTGCCGCCCCAGCTCGCCTCCAGCACGCGGGCGCGCTTCAGATAGAAACCGACATCGTACTCGTCGGTCATCCCCATGCCGCCATGCAGCTGGACGCCTTCGCGGCTGATCGTGTGGAGCACGCGATTGGCTTCGGCCTTGGCGATGGTCGCCGCGCGTGCAACGCCGAAGCCGCTGTCGAGCGCCTGGAGCCCACCTTCGACCGCCGAGCGCATCATCGCCAGATCGCCGAACAGATCGGCCATCCTGTGCTGCAGGGCCTGGAAGGTGGCGAGCACCTGATTGAACTGCACGCGCTGCTTCAAATAATCGAGCGTGCTGTCGAACACCTGCTGCGCCATGCCGAGCATTTCGCAGGCCGTCAGCACGCGCGCCCGGTCGAGCACGTCGTCCAGCAGACTCTCGCCGCCATTCGCCAGCCTGTCGGCAGCCGCGCCGTCGAAAGTCACTTCCGCATGATTGCGATTATCGACCATGCTGCGGGTCGATAGCGAAACACCCTCGCCAGCTTCGACCAGATAGAGCCCGTCTGCGGCGGCAACCACGAACAGATCCGCACCATGCGCTTCGTGGACGAAGGCCTTGGTGCCGGTCATCCGATCGTCCGATACGCCGGTCTTGTAATCGGCGGGACCATGCCGGGGCCCTTCATCGATCGCCAGCGTCGCCTTGATCTCGCCGCCTGCGAGACCGGGCAGCCATTTGGCCTTCTGCTCCTCGCTCCCACCCAGCAGGATCGCGGACGCAGCCAGGGTCGAGGCGATCAGCGGGCTCGCCGTCAGCGTTTTGCCGAGCTCTTCGACCACGAGGCCGAGCGACAGCCAGCCGAAATCGGAGCCACCGTGTTCTTCCGGGATTATGACCCCGGTCCAGCCCATTTCCGCCATGGTTGCATAGGCGCCGGGATCGTAGGCTTCGGGCGCGCCTTCGCGGCGCACCTTGCGGAATTCGGTCACCGGGCTTTTCTCTGTGGCCCAGTCGCGCGCCATGTCGCGCAGCATTTCCTGTTCTTCGTTCAGTACCGCCATGATCGCGCTCCCTTACTGATGGTCCAGCATGCCGAGCACGCGCTTGGCGATGATGTTGTTCTGAATTTCGGTCGATCCGCCGTAGATCGTGGTCGCCTTGCCGAACAGCCAGGCGCGAGTGCCCGACAGCTCGCTTTCGGAAAAGCCTTCGCCTTCCCAGCCGAGCGCCTGCATCCCCATGATCTCGATCAGCATTTCGGCGCGTTCCTGGCCGAGCTTGGTGCCGAGCTTCTTGAGAACCGAGCTGATTTCGGAAACGCCACCCTGCGCCTTGCTCTCCTCGCCCGCGCGCCGCGCGGTCAGGAGGAAGGCGTTCCAGCGGATGTCGAAATCCGCGATCCGGTCGCGCAGCACCTTGTCCGCAAGCTCGCCATTGGCGTCGGTTTCGGTGTATTTCTTCGCGATGTCGGACAGGCTCGCACCCATCAGGCGCGCCATGCTACCGCCGCCCGAAAGGTTCGTGCGCTCGTGCTGGAGCAGGCGTTTGCCGATGGTCCAGCCCTGGCCTTCCTCGCCCACGAGGTTGCCCTTGGGCACCTTCACATCGGTGAAGAACGTCTCGCAGAACGGGCTCGCGCCGCTGATCATCTGGATCGGGCGGACTTCCACCCCGGGCGCATCCATGTCGATCAACAGGAAGCTGATGCCCTTGTGCTTGTCGCCACGGTCTGTGCGGACGAGGCAGAAGCACTTGTCCGCCCACTGGCCGCCGCTGGTCCATGTCTTCTGGCCGTTGACGAGGTAATGATCGCCCTTGTCTTCTGCCATGGTCTGGAGATTGGCGAGATCGGACCCGGCATTGGGTTCGCTATAACCTTGGCACCAGCGGACCTCTCCACGCGCGATCGGGGGGATATGCTCGTGCTTTTGTTCCTCGTTGCCGTATTCGAGCAAGGTGGGGCCAAACATCATCACGCCCATGCCGCCGATCGGATTGTAGGCCCCGGCCTTCGCCATCTCCTCGTTGAGGATGGCGGCCTGTTTGCGCGTGAGGCCACCGCCGCCATACTCCTTGGGCCAGGTCGGCACGCCCCAGCCGCGCTCGCCCATCGCTTCGCGCCACTTGCGCTCGGCATCGCTTTCATCCGTAGGCCCCTCGACGGCGGAAAGGAGGTTGCCCTTGCCCTTCAGCTCGTCGGGAAAATGGTTCGAAAGGAATTGTCGCACTTCGGTGCGGAACGCTTCGTCCTCGCTGTGCAGGTCGATATCGGGCTGGGTCGCCATAATGTGTCTCTCCTATCGCGCGCCATTGTTGCGCGCCTAATCCCCTCGGATCAAGGGTTCGCGCGTTCGAACACGGCGGCCATGCCCTGGCCGCCGCCGATGCACATGGTTTCGAGCCCGTAGCGAACCTCGCGTCGCTTCATCTCATACGCCATGTCGGCAAGGATGCGGATGCCCGTCGCGCCGATCGGATGGCCGAGCGAGATGCCCGAGCCGTTGACGTTGACGATATCGCGGCGGCTGTCGTCGTCCGAAAAGCCCCAGCCTTTCATCACGGCGAGCGCTTGGGGCGCGAAGGCCTCGTTCAGTTCGATCAGGCCGATATCGTCCCAACCGAGACCGTTTTTCGCGAACAGGCGGTCGACCGCGGGTACCGGGCCGATCCCCATGCGCGACGGGTCGCAGCCTGCTGCGCTCCAGCTGTGGAACCACAGGATCGGTTCGAGGCCGAGTTCCTCGACCTTGTCTTCAGCCACCACGAGGCAGGCGGCGGCGGCATCGTTCTGCTGGCTTGCATTGCCCGCGGTGACAATGGCGTCCTTGTCGCGCTTGCCATCGATGGCACGCAATCCGCCGAGCGTCTCCATGCTGGCATCGGCGCGGAAGCCTTCGTCCTTTGCGAACACCACCGGATCGCCGCGACGCTGTGGGATTTCGACAGGCACCAGTTGGTCGTCGAAGTGGCCCGCGTCCCACGCGGCGGCGGCGTTCCGGTGGGATCGCACGGCGAATTCATCCGCAGCCTCCCGCGAGATGCCGTAATCCTTGGCAAGGTTTTCCGCCGTCTCGATCATGCCGGTGATGACGCCGAAGCGTTCGATCGGCTGGCTCATCAACCGCCCGCGCGTCAGCCGGTCCCACAACACCATATCGCCCAAGCGCGCCCCGTGGCGGGCCTTGGTTGTGTAGTGTTCGACGTTCGACATGCTCTCGACCCCGCCCGCGAGCACGCAGTCGGCAACGCCGGTCTGGACCATCATCGCCGCAGTCGCGACCGCCTGGAGGCCCGAGCCGCAGCGCCGGTCGAGCTGGAAGCCGGGAACCTCGATGGGCATGCCTGCCGCCAGCCAGCTCCAGCGCCCGATCGCAGGCGCTTCGCCGCTGCCATAGCCTTGAGAGAAGACGACATCTTCCACGCGCTCGGGATCGACGCCGCTGCGCTCCACCAGCGCCTTGATAATGATCGCGCCCAATTCGCCCGCCTCGATGGGCGCGAGCGTGCCGAGAAACGCGCCGACAGGCGTGCGCAGGGGTGAACAGATGGCGACGCGGCGAAGATTGGTCATGCGATTGGCTCCGATTGGCGGATGGGATCAGGTGGTTTCGTCGGACAGGCGGGCGATCTTGCGATCGACCAGATCGGCGATCGTGCCCGAGGCGAGGCCGAGCCTTTCGGCCAGCACTTCTTCGGTGTGTTGGCCGAGATACGGCGCGGGCGCGGGATCGCCGGCGTCTTCGGCGGGCAGATTGGCGAAGCTGCGCGGCGCGGGATAAGAAAAGCCGCTGGGATTGGCGGGCGAAGGGCCGAACAGCGGATTGTTCGCTACCAGTTCGGGATCGTTCGCCGCTTCATGCATGGTGCGGTAACGTTCGAACGTGCAGCCCGCCTCGGTCATGCGCGCGGACAGGTCCGCCCAGTCGATTTGGGCCGCGCGGGCCTGAAACAGGGCGAACAGGCGATGGCGGTGTTCGAAGCGCGGCTCATCTCCATCCGCGAAGTGCACGCCGAGCTCGCTTTCGAGCGTCGCGATCTCGTCCGCAAGGCCCAATGCAGCGACAAGCCCGGCCCATTGCTTGGCGGTCAGGGCGGCGACCATGAAGCGCACACCGTCCCGACTGCGGAAATCGCGGCCGAACGCCCCCCAGATGGCGTTACCCAGCCGTTCGCGATCCGCGCCGCGATAGAGCATTTCCGCCATCGCCCCGCTATTCGCAACCGTGCCCATGGCCACGTCGCCCAGCGGCACGCGCACTTCGCTGCCCTGTCCGGTGGCGTCGCGGCGACGCAGAGCGGCCAGCAGGGCGAAGGCGCTATAGGCCCCGGTAATGAAATCCCAGGCGGGCAGCACCTGATTGACCGGCGGTGCGGTGCGATCGTCCCAATCCTCCGGCCCGCACATTAACGGATAGCCGCTGGCGGCGTTGACGGTGAAGTCCATTGCCTGGCGCCCGTCATGCCAGCCCATGATCCGCACGCTGACGAGTTCGTCCGCTCCGTCGGGCTGGGCCGCCTTGACTGCGTCATGCGACAGGAAGCTTTTTTCGGGCAGATTGGTAATCAGATTGGCGGTGCGCGCCGCCAGTTCGACCAACAATTCTCGCCCCTCTTCCCCTCTCAGGTCGAGCGCGACAGATTTCTTCGCCCGGTTCAGATTTTCCCAACTCAGCGAGCGGCCTTCCTTGGTGAGCATGTAGCGATCGTAATCGAGCCCGCCCGCGATATGATCCACCCGGATGACCTCTGCGCCCATCTGCGCGCAATAAAGGCCTGCGGTGGGCGAGGCGACGAAGCTGGATGCTTCGACGATGGAGAGGCCGGAGAGAAGATCGTACATGCGTTGGAGCGTATCCCTGAATTGAGTCCGCGCGACGGTTCGTTGCCAAGCTTGACGCGCGATGGCCAGCCCTTCCTTGTGCCGTCTATCATGCAGGCCTAGCGATGAAGGCACGGGCGGAGAGGTAGTGATGACGGACTGGGTCGAGGAAGCGGATGGGGTAGCGCGCAAGGCGGAATGCCTCGTTTCGGCGATCCGCGAGGCGGTGGCGGAACTCATCGCCCCTGCCGGAAAGGTCGAAGCGGAGCTTGCCGACCGCCACCAGCGCGCGCTGCACGGTTTCGCATGGTATGCGACCCTGGCCGAGGCGCTGGCCGCCACCGCCGCATGGGCGCGCAGCGCTCGGGACGCGGGCGAATGGAACCCGATCGACGAATTGATCCTGCGCGTCGGGTTCGACGAAACCTGTGGCCAGATCGCCCATGGCGTCGCGATGAGCCAGTCCGAAATCGTCCGCCCTGCCGAATTCGGTTTAGCCGACGCAGCGTCCGACTTTGCCAGAGACACGGCGGTCGACCGGTTCCTCAATAATCCGGATGCGGCGACGAACCGCGCCGATCTCGCCCGTCGACTGGCGGAGGGGGAAAGGCCGTGCGAGAGCTTTCGGGACGAGACGCTCGACCTGATCCGATCGCAGATACGCGCCTTTACCGCAGCGCGGATCGCGCCCCATGCGCATCGCTGGCATCTGGCGGACGACCTGATCCCTTCCGAAGTGATCGAAGGAATGGCCGAGCTGGGCGTGTTCGGGGTGTGTATTCCGGAGGAGCACGGCGGCCTCGGCCTCGGCAAGCTGGCGATGTGTCTCGTTTCGGAAGAATTGTCGCGCGGATGGATCTGTGCCGGTTCGCTGGGGACGCGCTCGGAAATTGCCGGAGAATTGATCCTTGCCAACGGTACGCAGGAGCAGAAGCGCAAATTCCTCCCCCGCCTCGCCGATGGGAGCATCCTGCCGACCGCCGTGTTCACCGAACCGGACGCGGGATCGGACCTTGCCTCGGTTCGGACGCGGGCAAAACGCAGCGACGCAGGAGGCTGGCACATCCACGGCTCCAAGACATGGATCACCCATGCGGCGCGTGCCGATCTGATGACCATACTGGTCCGTACCGATCCCGACCGGCCCGGACAGAGAGGCCTTTCGATGCTGCTCGCGGAAAAAACGCGCGGCACGCAGAACGAACCTTTTCCCGATGCCGGTATCGACGGCGAGGAGATCGCGGTCCTCGGCTATCGCGGTATGCGCGAATACACGCTCGGCTTCGAAGGTTTCGCCGTTGCGCAGGACGGATTGCTGGGCGCAGAGGAAGGCAAAGGCTTCAAACAGCTGATGCACACTTTCGAAGGAGCCCGCATCCAGACCGCCGCGCGCGCCATCGGCGTAGCCTGGAACGCTCTCGATCTCGGCCTCGCCTACGCCGTTCAGCGCAGCCAGTTCGGCAAGGATCTGCTTGTCTTTCCGCGCATAGCGGACAAATTGGCGTTGATGGTCTGCGAGATCGTGATGGTGCGCGAGCTCACCTATAGCGCCGCGCGCCACAAGGATCGCGGCCAGCGCTGCGATATCGAGGCGGGCATGGCGAAACTGATCGCCGCACGCACCGCCTGGAGCGCGGCGGACAATGCGCTGCAGGTGCACGGCGGGAACGGCTACGCGCTCGAATACGAGATCAGTCGCATACTGTGCGATGCGCGTATTCTGAACATCTTCGAAGGCGCGGGCGAAATTCAGGCTCAGATCGTGGGACGCGGATTGCTGGCGCGAGACTAGCGGCAGGAGGAACCGAACCGCGGCACCGCGCGCTTATCCGGCTGAAAGTCAGAGGAGCAGGACATGGCGGCACGGGCATATTGGCAGGGGCAGATCAGGCTGGCGCTCGTCTCGATCCCGGTCGAAATGTACAGCGCCACGAAATCCGGCGCCAAGATCCGATTCAACCAGATCCACGAACCCAGCGGCAAGCGCATCTCCTATGAAAAGGTGGTGCCCGGCATCGGGCCTATCGACCGCGACGATATCATCAAGGGATACGAAGTTTCGAAGGGCGAATACGTCCTTCTGGACGACGAAGAGATCGAAGCGGTCAAGATCGAGAGCAAGCGCACGCTCGAACTCGTCCAGTTCGTCGATGCCTGCGAGATTGACCCGCTCTATTTCGAAAAACCCTATTACGTCGCGCCCAAGGACGAGTTGGCGGAAGAAGCCTTCATCGTGCTGCGCGAAGCGCTGCGCAAGGCGGGCAAGGTGGGGCTGGGGCAGCTCTCGATCCGCGGCAGCGAGAAGCTCGTCGCGCTGAAACCATGCGGCAAGGGCCTGCTCCTCGAAACGCTGCGCTATGCCGACGAGGTGAGGAAGGGCCAGTCCTTCTTCTCCGAGATCGAGGAGGCAAAGCCCAAGAAGGAATTGCTCGACCTCGCCCAAACGCTGATCGACCAGAAAAGCGCCCCCTTCGATGCGGGCGAATTCGAGGATCGTTACGTCGAGGCGCTGAAGAAGCTGATCGACAAGAAGGCAAAGTCGAAGAGCGGCAAGAAGGTGATCGAAGACGTCGACGAGCCCGAAGCCGGTTCGGGCGGCAACGTGATCGATCTGATGGCGGCGCTGAAGAAATCGGTCGGCGACGATAAGGCCAGCTCGAAATCCAAGAGCAAGGCCAAGAAGTCCGCCTGACATGGCGAAGACCGATCCGCTCGGCGCGTACAACGCGAAGCGCGATTTCGCGAAGACGAGCGAGCCTGCGGGCAAGGCCGAACCGAGCGAGAGCGGCGATCTCTTCATCGTCCAGAAGCACGATGCGACGCGGCTGCACTGGGATCTGCGGCTGGAGGTGGACGGAGTCCTCAAAAGCTGGGCAGTGACGAAAGGCCCGTCGCCCGATCCCGACATCAAGCGGCTGGCGGTGCGGACCGAGGATCACCCGATGGCCTATGCCGAATTCGAAGGCACGATCCCCAAGGGCGAATATGGCGGCGGCACCGTGATGCTGTGGGATCGCGGGAGCTGGGCGCCGGTCGAGGGCAAGAGCGCCAAGGATCTCGATAAGGGCCATCTCCATTTCACTCTCGACGGCGAGCGGATGAAGGGCGAATGGCTGCTGATCCGCCTGAAGAAGAAATTAGGCGAAAAACGCGAGAACTGGCTGCTGCGCAAGCTGGACGACGAGCATGCCGAAGAGGGCGATGCGCTGGTCGACCGCGAGTTGACGAGCGTCTTGACCGGTCGCTCGATGGCGGAAATCGCCGCCGACAAGGAGGGCGAATATTCGCTCGAAGGGAAAGGCAAACAGGCCTTTCTCGAACAGATGGAAAAGGTCTCGGACCGCAATGCGGGCAAGGCCAAACGCGCCCGACCGGATGCGCCGCTGCCCAAATTCCGCAAGCCCCAGCTCGCCACGCTGGTCGATGAAGTGCCGACCGGAAATCGCTGGATGCACGAAATCAAATTCGACGGTTACCGCGCGCTCGTCGCCGCGAAGGGGGACGACGTCCGCGTCTACACGCGCAGCGGGAAAGACTGGACCGACAAATTTGCGCTTCTGGTAGAAGCACTGGCCGAACTCGACCTGCCGAGCTGCCTTATCGATGGCGAGATCGTTGCTTACGACGGCTCCGGCAATCCTGACTTCTCCACCCTGCAGAAGGTCCTGAAGCGCGGGAAGGGCGCGCAGGCGCAATCCGACACGCTGGCCCTCCACGCCTTCGACCTGCTCGAACTCGGCGGCGAGGACCTGTCAGATCTGTCCAATATCGAGCGCAAGGAACGGCTCGAAGCGTTGCTTGCCGAGGCGGAGCCGCCGATCCATGTTGCGGACCATGTGATCGGCGCTGGCGAGAAGCTCTATCGGGCGATGTGCGATGCGGGGCAGGAGGGGATCATCTCCAAGCTCGTCGATGCGCCTTACAAGGGGCGGCGCAGCAAGGGCTGGGTGAAAGTCAAATGCACGCGGCGGCAGGAATTCGTGGTGGTGGGGTGGAAGAAATCGTCCGCCAAGGGACGGCCCTTCGCTTCGCTGTTGCTCGCGCAGCACGAGGGCGAGGAACTGATCTACAAGGGCAATGTCGGAACGGGATTTTCCAACGACGATCTGGACGATCTGGCCGCGAAGATGAAGCGGCTGGAGCGCAAGACGCCGCCGGTCGAAACGGACAAGGCCAGCGCGCGCGGAGTGATCTGGCTCACGCCCAAATTGGTGGTCGAAATTGCGTTCGCCGAGTTCACCGCCGACGGGAATGTGCGCCACGGAAGTTTTCTGGGCCTTCGGGGCGACAAAAAAGCCGAGGAGGTCGTGCCCGAAAAACCCGTAGCCCAATCTGCGGACGATACGCTTCCGGCGATTTCGAGCCGCGACCGGGTCGTCTTTCCCGACAGCGGCGAGACCAAGGGCGATCTGGCCGATTACTACGCGGTCGTTTCCGGTCTGATGCTCCCCTTCGCCGCGCGCCGTCCGATCAGCCTGGTGCGCTGTCCGCAGGGGCGGGCGAAGAAGTGCTTCTTCCAGAAGCACGACAGCGGCGGCATGGGCGATGGCGTGCTGCATGTGCCCATCCGCGAGAAGGACGGTGGGCATGAGGATTATCTCTATGTCGAGGACCGGCGCGGGCTTCTGCAATGCGTGCAGATGGGCACGATCGAGTTCCACGGCTGGGCTGCGCGCACCGGCGATGTCGAAAAGCCGGATAGGATGATCTTCGATCTCGATCCCGACGAGGGGATCGGTTTCGGCGACGTCAAGAAGGCCGCGCGCGACATTCGCGACCGGTTGGTCGATCTGGGTCTTACGAGCTTCGCCATGCTTTCAGGCGGGAAGGGCGTGCATGTCGTCGTCCCGCTTACGCCGCGACACGATTGGGAAAGGCACAAGGATTTCGCCAGCCGCTTCGCCGAAGCGCTGAGCCTGGCCCAGCCCGAACGCTTCACGGCGACGATGAGCAAGGCCCAGCGCAAGGGGAAAATCTTCATCGACTGGCTGCGCAATCAGCGCGGCGCGACGGCGGTCGTCCCGTATTCCGTCCGCGCCCGCAGCGGCGCGCCGGTGGCGGCGCCGGTCAGCTGGAACGAGCTGAAAGACATGGCAACCCCGCAGGAATTCCGCATCGGGGACGCGAAGCGCCTGCTCGACCGCGCGCAATCCAAGGCCTTGTCGGGCTGGGGCTTCGCCGAACAGGACCTGCCCGACGTCTGAATACGCTTCAGCCGACCGCGCCCGCTTCGCGTAATCTCGCGATCTCGTCCGCGTTCAGGCCGATATCCTTCAACACCCCCTCGCTATCGTCACCCGGCATCGGAGCCGGTTCGGGCGTTTCGGGGCGGGTTTCGGAATAGCGCGGGGCGGGGGCGGGCTGGACGTGGTCTCCGATCGTCACGAAGGCTTCGCGGGCGCGGTTGTGCGGATGCTCGGCCGCCTCGCTCATCGTCAGCACCGGCGCGTAGCACACATCGGTGTGCTCCATCAGCGAGTCCCACTCCGCGCGGGTCCTGGTCTTGAACAGGTCCGTCAGCTTAGCTTTCAGCGCCGGCCATTTGGACGGATCGTGCTGCGCGTCGAAATCCCGGTCTTCGGTCAGTCCCGCAAGCTCGCGCAATTGGGCGTAGAATTGCGGTTCGATCGATCCGACCGAAACGTATTTCCCGTCCGCGGTCTCGTACGTGTCGTAGAAATGCGCGCCTGTATCGAGCGTGTTGACGCCCAGCTCTTCTTTCCAGACCCCGGCATTCTTCATACCGTGGATCATGCCCATCAGCACTGCCGTCCCGTCGGTCATCGCGGCGTCGATCACCTGTCCCTTCCCGCCGCGCGCGACATTCAGCAGAGCGCTGACCATCCCGAAGGCGAGCATCATCCCGCCGCCGCCGAAATCGCCGACCATATTGATTGGCGGCGTCGGCTTCTCACCCTCGCGCCCGAAATGTGCCAGTGCGCCCGCAAGCGCGATGTAATTGATGTCGTGCCCGGCATAGGGCGCGTAGGGGCCGGTCTGTCCCCAGCCGGTCATCCGTCCGTAAACGAGTTTGGGATTGTCACCGAGCAACTCGTCGGGGCCAAGGCCCAGCCGCTCCATCACGCCGGGGCGAAACCCTTCGATCAAGCCGTCCGCCGTCGCGCAAAGCTTGCGCGCCAGCGCGACGCCCTCGGCGTTCTTCAAATCGAGCGCGATGGATTTGCGTCCGCGTGCCAGCACGTCCGCCCGGCTGACCGGAGAGGATCCGCCACGCGATCCGCTGGCGCGGTCGATCCGGATCACTTGAGCGCCGTGATCGGCCAGCATCATGCCGCAGAACGGACCCGGCCCGATCCCGGCAAATTCCACGATGCGCAATCCCGTCAGCGGCCCGGCCATGTCTTTCTCCCGATCGTTAGCCACTTCGCGTTGGAGGGCTTTCGGGAGCGATCATGGCAGTGCAGGCGGGCTGGGCCAAGAGTTGGAGATGCTCGTGGCCGTTCCGACCGAGAAATCAGCGTTGGTCGGCAAGCTTGCGAAGGGTCTGCACGGCGAGATCGAGCGCTTGCAGCCTGTTCATGTGGCGCATCACGACCTCGGCATCGCCAGAAAGTGCATCGGCCAGCCTTTCGAGCTGGTCTGCAACTTCTGCGGCCTGATCGGCATCGACCGGACGGGAAATCAGCGGCGCGGGCTGGCGGGGTTCGGAGGCCTGGTGCGTGGCATAGCCGTTCTTCGCTTCGGCGACCGCGCGATCGACGTCGCTCTGGGTGCGCCCCCCATTGGGCAGCCAGTCGGCGACATGGGCAGTCCCATCGAAGCGTATCCCTGCGCGATTGCCGGCCACCCAGACGACTTCGCCTTCCAGTTCGAGGCCGCCGCGTCGTATGCGGCAATGCGCGGAAGATGGCGGTAGGGCAGGTCCTTCGATCATCGCTCCGCTTGCCGACATGTTGCGGATCTTGACCTTCCCGCTCGCCGTGGTGCTGGCGAGGTCGGCTATCACGAACATGTTCGTGCGCGGTGCGCGGCGCGAACAGTCCGGACGATCCGGCGTGAGCTGATAGGCAAGGGAAGGCATGGATCTTGCGGTTCTCCAACCTGTTTTCTGCCACATCATCTTCAAACTAAGTCTTCTAGGCCCTAAGTAATCCTACGTAATTTTTCCGCATGAGCACACGAAGTACCCGCGCACGCGAAAAGGCCCGCCGCCCTTTCGAGCGACGAGCCCCTTCGCCAATCGGGTGACCGATTATCTTAACGAAGCAGCGAGAGAACGTTCTGCTGGCTCTGATTGGCCTGTGCGAGCATGGCACCCGAAGCCTGGCTCAGGATCTGGGCCTTAGCGAGAGCGGTCGTCTCAGCCGAGTAGTCCGTATCTTCGATCCGCGAACGGGCGTCGGACAGGTTGGTGATGTTGCTGGAAAGGTTGTTCACCGCCGATTCCAACTGGTTCTGCGATGCACCGAGGTTGGCGCGGGTCGTCGAGATCACCTTGATGGCATCGTCGAACAGGGCAAGTTCGCTACCGTCGCCGGCTAGATCTGTCACATCGACACCAAAAGTGCCGGTAGCAGCGATGAATGCTGC
>NZ_LWFF01000328.1 GCF_001635685.1 Erythrobacter sp. HI0063 | reverse complement strand
GCGCGCCACGCCGCGAACAGATCGGCATAGAGCAGTGTCCGCGTGACCGGGACCAGCGCCCCGCCCGCCCCTTCGACCACCAACGGCCCCTCGACTTCAGGCAAAGCGAGCGCGGCCCGATCGATCGTGACCCCGTCCAGCTCGGCAGCGCGGTGGGGCGAGCAGGGCGTCGAAAGCCGGTAGGCTTCCGGCAGGATGTGGGCACCGGGCCCGGCCAGCGCCGCGACCCGCTCGCGATCGGACCCGTCGTCGAGTCCGGCCTGCACCGGCTTCCAGTACGTCGCGCCTAGCGCGCGCGTCAGGCCTGCGGCAAACACGGTTTTGCCGATATCCGTATCGGTGCCAGTGACGATGAAGGTCCGGCTCACAATAGCCTCCCCAGAATTTCCGCGAGATCGCGAATGTCGCTTTCCTCGCTGTTGAGCGTAATCGATACCCGCAGCCGCGAAGTGCCTGCGGGCACGGTCGGCGGACGAATACCGCGTATGTCGAAGCCGTTATCCTGCAGCGCGCCCGCGATCCGCATGGTGCGCGCCTCGTCGCGCAGCACGATGGGTTGGATATGCGTCCCGCTGGGCGCGAAACCGAGCGATGCGAAGGCGTCCGCAGCCGATGTGGCGAGCGCGCGGAGGCGCTCGCGCCGCTCGTCGGCCTGTTCCACGATCCGCAGGCTCGCCCGCACGACCGCCGCCATCAATGGGGAAGGAGAGGTCGAGAAGATGAAGCTGCGGCCTCGATTGACCAGGAAATCGCGGAACAGCGCCGGGCCCAGGATCAACCCGCCTTCGCAGCCGATCGCCTTGCCGCAGGTCACCAGCGAGACGACGTTTTCGCGCCCCGCGAAACCGGCGGCCAGCCCGCGTCCGTCCGGGCCGAAAACCCCCGCGGCGTGCGCTTCGTCCATCACGAGGACTGCGCCCGTTCGCTCGGCAAGCGCGAGGAATTCTTCGATCCGCGCGCGATCGCCATCCATGCTGTACAGCGTCTCGATCGCGATCCAGGGCGTGCCGATCCCGCCTGCCGCGCGCCAATCGGCGATCGCATCGGACGCTGCGTCCACATCGTTGTGAGCGAAGCTCACGCGGGGCGCGCGCGACAATTTCATGCCCTCATGCGCACTCGCGTGGATGAGGCTGTCATGCACGATAAGATCATCGGGCTGGGGCAGGGTCGAGAAGATCAGGCTGTTCGCAGCAAAGCCCGATCCGACGAACAGGGCGCTCTCGCTGCCGAAAAAGCGCGCTGCCTCGGCCTCCAGCGCCTCGTGCTCCACCGTATTGCCTCGCAGCAGACGCGATCCCCCGGACCCGAGCGCCACACCACGCTCCAGCGCCTCGACAGCAGCGTCGCGCAAGTCCTGCGATCCGGCGAGGCCGAGATAATCGTTCGAGGAAAAGTCGCGCCCCGACGAAAGCACGAGGCTACGGCGACGGTGGACGCGTTCGAGGGAGTCGAGATCGTTACGGTAGAAGCGGGAAATCATGGGCGCCGCCGCCTTAGGGAGGCGATGCGATGGTGAAAACCCCTCCGTCCGGCGGCAAGCTGCGAGGCTGGCGCCGCAGCCGGTCGCAATCATGAAGGCACCATGGGATCCGTGCAACTTGAGAGAGAGGCTGCCTTCCAGCCATCCCATCAGATCGCGTAGGAATTTCTTAATGCCCGGCGTATATCTATGAAATTATAGACTTAATGGACCGAAAGTTTGACGCAATTAACGTAGGCAATTGGGGGCGGAGTCGTGGCTAAGATTTTTCTCGTAGACGACGATGAGATTACTGCCCAGGTAGCCAGCGAGGCGTTCTTCGATGCCGGCCATACATTCGGTTGGCTGGAAGACGGGCAAGAAGCGCTCCACACCATCCGATGCAGGCGCCCTGACGCCGTTATTCTCGACCAGAGAATGCCCGGAATGCCTGGGATGGAATTGCTTCGCGAACTTAGGCGGGACGCCAAAACAACGCTGCTTCCGGTCATGATGCTGTCGGCCGTTGCCAGCCAGAACGACCAGTCCATCGCATTCTACGAGGGTGCCGACGACTATCTCACCAAACCCTTCGATGCCGAGATGCTGGTCTTCCGGGTCGAAGAGCTACTTGGACGATCGCGAAGGGTTCTTGCGAGCTGACCGATCCGCGTGAGGCGATCTAACGATCGTTGAGACACTCGAATGGCGCGCCCGGCAGGACTCGAACCTGCTGCCTCAAGATTAGAAGTCTCGCGCTCTATCCAGATGAGCTACGGGCGCGCGCCGGGGGCGTCATAACGCCGCTTTGCGAGCAGGCCAATCGTGGATAGACAGGCCGATAATGGAAAAGCCCGAAATTCCGCGCGAAACCGCGCCGCATGAAAGCCCACGCTTCCGCTATTTCGATCTCGTCATGGCAGGCTTCGTCACCGTTCTCCTGCTGTCGAACATCATCGGCGCGGCCAAGCTTTCCGCCGTGCCCTTGCCGTTCTGGCCCAATGGATGGTGGCCCGCCGCCGACGGCACTTTCATCTTCGGCGCAGGCATCCTGTTCTTCCCTGTCAGCTACGTGCTGGGCGACGTACTGACCGAGGTGTACGGCTACGCCCGCGCCCGGCGCGTAATCTGGGCGGGCTTTGCGGCGCTGATCTTCATGGCGGCGATGAGCGCAGTCGTCGTGGCGATGCCCCCGGCAGCCAGCTGGACGGGCCAGGATGCTTACGAGCAGGTTTTCGGCCTCGTCCCGCGGATCGTTCTCGCCTCGATCGTCGCTTTCTGGGCGGGCGAATTCGTCAATTCCTTCGTCATGGCGAAGATGAAGATCTGGACCAGGGGCCGTGCGCTGTGGACGCGCACAATCGGATCGACGGTGGTCGGCCAGGGCGTGGACAGCCTGCTGTTCTATCCGATCGCGTTTCTCGGCGTCTGGGAGACGGGCGACGTCCTGCTGGTGATGGTCACGAACTGGGCGCTGAAGGTTTTGTGGGAAGCGGTGCTGACCCCCGTTACCTATGCCGTCGTCGGCTGGCTGAAACGACGCGAAGGGCTCGAAATCTTCGATACCGAAACCGATTTCTCGCCCTTCGCCAAGGACCGATCGCGGATGTGAAAAGGGCCGGACGTGACGCCCGGCCCTTCCCTCTTTGTCCTTTCGGGATCGACCCTAGAAGCTTGCGCCCACCGCGATGCCGTAGCGCCGGGGATCGAGCGTGAAGATATTCGTGAAGTTCCCCGAGCTCGCATCGGTCACGTAAAGCCCCGTGATCGAGTTCGCATCGAAGATGTTCTGGACGAAACCGCGCACGAAGAAACGATTGTCCGGACCGTTCAGCTGGATCTGCGCATTCGCCTGCACGAAAGGCTCGATCCGGTTGACCCGTCCGTTGAACACATTGCCGAACTGCTCGCCCGTCAGCGCGAGGTCGAAGCGCGGGATCAGGCTCATGCCATTGTCGAAACGCATGGTGTATTGCGCACCGACCGAGGCCTTGAGATTGGGCGCCTGCGGCAACGTGTTGCCGCGCAGATTGACCTCTACCCCCGGACTCAGCACCTGAATGCCGCCGAAGGCCGGACCGATCGCCGCCGCCTGCTGGGCCAGCACCGAACAGATCGAGAAAGCACCGGTCGATGCGATCCCTCCGTCTGACGGGAAGGCGGTCGGCCCGCGTAAGCCCAGTGCGGGGTTGACTGCCGAAACGAAAGCGCGCGCCCCCGCTCCGGTCACCGCGCAAAGCGAACCGTTCGAGATATCCTTGATGATGACGGCATTGGGATCGCCGCCGCCAGGATCGCGCGGATTGCTGAAGAACTGATCGCCCGCCACCTTTGCGCTCAGAACGCTCAGATTCATGTTGATCAGCAGATCGTCGCTCGGGCGGAACACGGTTTCCAGCTCGGCACCGTAGATGTCGGCATCGATCGTATCGTTGACCGAGGTGCGCGCGACGATGCGGCTGAGCTGCAGATTCTTGTACTTGTAGTAGAAGCCGGTGAGATTGATCTGCGCCGCGCCATTCAGGAAGATGTTCTTCGATCCGATCTCGAACGCGTCAATCTGCTCGGAATCGAAGCTTTCCGGCACGGCGAAAACCGGAGCGAGCGGCGGATTGATACCGCCCGATTTGTAGCCACGCGAATAGCTGACATAGAGGTTGTTGTCGGGCGTGATCTCGTAATCGAGCACGGCACGTCCGGTGATCGCATCGAACGAAACGCTGCGTTCCTGCAACAGCTGGTTGCCCGCTAGCCCCGCATCGGCGTCGAACGTGCCGACGAAGGGGGAAGCGAACGGATCGCCGTCATTGCTGAACGGGTTCAGGAAATTGGCAAACGTTGTGCGCGCGGCCACGGACTTGCTGTCGTCGTTGTAACGGATACCGCCGGTGAAAGTCAGCCGGTCGGTAAGATCGACATAGGCTTCCGCGAAGATGCCAAAACTCTCCAGCTTGAAGTCGGTCGTGTTGTTCCGATACATCGACGTTGCGAGATAGGATGGCGGCAGGCCGTTCGCGAAAGCGGAGAACGTTCCGAGAATGCCCGCGGCGTAATCGAGGCCGAACGAGTTCACGTAGTAACTGTTCTCGCTCACCTCCGTCTCGGCATAGATGCCGCCGATCAGGAAGTTGAACGGCCCGTCGAAATCGCTGCTCAGGATCGCTTCTGCAGACCAGGCGGTCTGGTCCTGGTTCGAACGGTCGAAGGCCAGCGGGACGCTGGAGCACAGCGAATTGCCTTCGAAGGCGCCGCGATTGCCTTCGTCATTGTCGGACGTGCAGAGCGGTCCACCCGGCCCCTGCGGGGTGAGCGCAGAAGCGATCGGCGCGAAATAGGCGTTCGATCCCGGTACGAAGGCGGGAAATGGCGGCGCGAGGCCGGTGGGCAGGCCGTTCGCGGCAAAGAAGGCCAGCGTGTTGAGCGCGGTCGCATAGCCCGACCGGTCGAGCACGCCGAGATTGTAGTCCTGACGCGAATCGACGCTGGTTTCCTGATAGAGGCCCGTTAGCGACAGGTTCATCGAACCCAATTGCTGGTCGAGATGCGCCTGCACCTGCAGTTCATCGGCGAAATAGTCGGGCGTGAAGGCCGTATTGACCGTGCGCACATCGTCTGGCTCGTCGAAATTGGCATAGCCGTCACGGCCGTAAACGCTGCCCAGGCCGAGCACGGCCGGGATGCCCTGAATGCGGAACAATTCCTGCGAACTCAGCACGGTGGCAAGCGTGGAGTTGGCGTTGGTCTTGTCGAAATCGAGCCGGTTGTTGAGGCAGCCGAGCACTCCGGTGGGGTCGCGCTGGCACAGCTGTTTCTGGATGCGTAGCCGGTCGTCGTTCTCGCGGAAATAATACCCCATGAGGTCGATCGTGGTGCTGGCGGTGGGCTCGAAGCGCAGCGAACCGCGCACCGCATACATGTCGCGCCCGTCGATCTGGGAATCGTCGAACAGATTGGTCGTGAACCCGTCCCGGTTCAGATAGAAGCCCGCCACGCGCGCCGCCAGGCTGTCACCCAGGGGCACGTTGATCATCCCCTTGGCCTTGATGCTGTCGTAATTGCCGTATTCGAATTCGGCGGCCCCGGCGAATTGGCCCATTTCAGGCTTCGCGGTGACGACGTTGACCACGCCGGATGTCGCGTTGCGACCGAACAGAGTTCCCTGCGGCCCGCGCAGCACCTCGATCCGCTCGAGATCGAAATATTCGGTTTCGAACAGGCGCGTGCCGAACAGCGGCGATCCGTTGGTGTGGATCGCCGTCGCGCTGTCGCAGGTCACGCCTACGCACAGATCGCCGATCCCGCGAATGGTGAAGCTCGACGCGGTAAAGTTCGATTTGGTGAAGGAAACGTTGGGAAGCGTCAGCTGAAGGTCCGCCGCGTTCTCGATCTGCTGCGCTTCAAGCGCTTCGGCGTCGAAAGCGCTGACTGCGATGGGAACTTCCTGAAGGCTCTGGCTCTGTCGCTGGGCAGTGACGATGATGGTCGGCGAATTGATCTGCGGATCTTCGAGATCGCTGTCGCCTGCCGATTGCGCCTGAGCTGGAATTGCGAATGCACCGGCGCACAGACCGGCCAATAGAGTGGCCTTAACCCTCATGTTTCCTCTCCCTGTCGATGCCGCTTTCCTGCGGTCTATCGCAGACAGGCTAACACAAAGCAGGCCCTTGGCAAGTCCCCTGCGCAGCAATATTACACGATGTGGAAATCCCGTGGTGTACGCAGAGACGATCGCGCGGTTCGTCCGCGCAAGATTCTAATGCGTCACACGAGGTCGGCGCTGAGCGAAATATGACTGATCCCGCGTCCGCCGCGATCGTCGCGGCCCAGCTGGACCAGCACGTCGATCACGCTGGCGGCATAGGCGATCGTATCGCTGCGGGTCAGCCCGATGCCGGTCTGCATCACCATCAGCGACAATTGTTCGAGCGCGCCGCGCAGGCTGTTGGCGTGGATGGTGGAAAAGCTGCCCGGATGGCCGGTATTGATGGCGCGCAAGAAGCTGACGCTTTCCGATCCGCGCAATTCGCCGAGCACGATCCGGTCGGGCCGAAGGCGCAGGGCGGCCTGGAGCAGTTCGTTCGACGTGACCTTGGCTTCGCCCAGCTCGCCCTTCACCGCAACCAGGCCGACGCCGTTTTCGCCCGGCAGTTTCAGTTCGGGCGTATCCTCGACCAGCACCACACGCTCGTGCTTGGGAATTTCGCCGAGCATGGCGTTGAGGAACGTCGTCTTGCCGGTGCTGGTGCCGCCCGAGATCAGGATGGTACGGCGCTGGCGGATCGCTTCGCGCAGGAACGGAATCGGCTCCTGCTGCGGATCGGGCATGGCGCCGTGGACGGCGGGGCGCAGTGGCCCGCGATCGTAAGCGTCGAGCGGTAGGTCGAGCCTGCGGTGACGGCGGATCGCCATCGCCCAGTGGCGGCGCGAGGCCGGTGGGCCGCAGAACTGGACGCGCGCCCCATCGGGCAGCGTCGCGCCCAGAAGCGGATGTTCGCGATTGATCCCCTGATGGCTGACGCGCGCGACCTGTTCGGCCAGGCGCTGGATCAGCCGGTCGTCGATTTCGGGCATGCGATGGCATTGCATGCCGGGACGCGCGCTGTCCTCCACCCACACTTCGCCCGGACCGTTGACGAGGATTTCCGTGACGGTGTCGCGATCCAGCCACTCGCGAAAAGGGGCGAGATAGGCGTCGAGATAGACGCTGCGCTCGCCGATGACGGGCTGAGGATCGACGTCCTCGGGCTGGCCCTGAAAGGGGTGGATCTCGGCGCTCATCGCGTCTCCGTCCGGCTCAGCTGACCTGCGTGAAATCGAGATCGCGCGCGGTGAAGATACGGATCGGTTCGCCCTGGCGCACGCGCACCGTCGGGCTGCGCTGGCTGTCCTGCTGCGCCGCCGTAGCCGCAGCGGAGGTGCCCGCGCCGCCAAGTACCACCGCGCCCGCCCCGCCGGTCGCCAGCGTGCCAAGTCCGCCGACGACGGACAGGAGCATGGCCGATCCGAAGCGGCTGAAGAACCCGTCGCCCGAGACCTTGCCGGCGAGGCCCGTCGTTCCGTCGAACCCAATCGCGGGCGAGGCGAGATTGACCGAAGCCCCATCGGGCCGGATCAGGCGCGTCCAGATGACATAGGCGCGCTTCTGCCCGCCTTGGATGCCGGACTGGTATTGGCCGATCAGGCGGCTGGACCGGGGCACGAGCACGCGCGTCCCGTCGAAGCTGCGCACGTCCTGGCTCACGACCGCGCGGACATAGCCGGGTACGTTGGTGTCGATCGCGGTTTCGAGCACGGCGGGAATCAGCGTGCCCTGCGTGACCGTGGTGCCCGGATTGGCCATGGCCTGCGCGCGCGCCGGAGCGCCGCCGACACCGCCGACGCGGCTGGCGAAATCGCCGGGCGAATTGCCCGCCGTCACCGCGCTCTCGCCTGCGGCAGGCGTGCCGGTTTCACCCGGAGCGAGCCTGGCGGGCGATGCACCGGAATCGAACACAACCGTGGGGCTGGCATAGGGATTGCCCATCGGAGTCGGCGTGACCAGCGGCGGGGCGGAATAGACCGGGGACGGTGCCGGATCGGCCTGATAGCCCTGTGCGGGCGTCACCGCCGCTTCGGGAATGACCATCCCCTGGGGAACCTGCTGATCGACAGCCGCCTGTTGCGGTGCGGGCTGGACCTGCTGGCCGCCGACGCCCTCGGGCTCTTCCATCCGCGCCGAGCTCATGCTCCAGAGCGTGACCAGACCAAGCCCCGCGACCAGCGCGATGCCCGCCACCATGCCGAGCCCCTCGGTCCTGCCCTTCTTGGCAGCGACGGCGGGATAGGCATTGCGCGAGGCGAGATCGATGATTTCGGCCTCGCTCTCGTCACGCGGATCGACATCGTTGGCAGCGCCCGTCGTCTCGCTCTTGGGCGGAAGTCGCATGGCCATACGCATCAGTTCATCTCCTTAGCCGAAGCGAAAGCCGTTCCGGCCCCGTTCGTCGCGGCCGCACCGCGCTGCGGGCGCTCGGGCCCCGAATTGACAAGTGTGGCACGGTCCTCGCCCGATCGCAGCACGATCTCGCGCGGCACGCCGTCGACCACGATCGTGTCGCCGCGCACGGTGAAATTGACCGGGCCTTCCAGTCCCTTGGGCCCGGTGGTCAGAATGGCGGGGACGGCACGGCCTTCGGGCCAGGTCATGAAGACCGCCTCGCCATCGTCGAAGGTCCGAACCGGCAGCAGCGCCGCATCGCCCGATGCGGCCCAGGCAAAGTTGAGGTCCGCGGGATCCTGCACTGCCAGCGGATCCTGCGCGGCCGCGACTTCGGTCGGGGTGCGCGCGTCCGCCATCTGGGTTTCGCCGGGCAATTCGATGGGCTTCGGCTTTTCCGGATAGGTAAAGCTCAGCACGTAGATCGGCCGCGTCGAGGGGGAAGCGACGAGATCGAACAGATAGGTTCGCTCATTCGTCACCACCGTCATATTGGTCGTGGCGCGCGGGCTCAGCGGCTTTACGAACAGCAGATTCGCGCGCTTGTTGGGCGTGACCTGCCAGCTCTCGCTATCGCCGATGGCGACGTTCTCGATCGCTTCGTCGTCGGCGAACTTGATCGTGGCCTGGACCTTTACCTGGCCATTGATGCGGACCACGCGGGTTTCGTCGTAGCGCACTTCGACAAGGCGGGCATCGTCGGCGAATGCGGGCGCGGCCAGCGGCCCCGCGGATGCGAGCACCAGAGCGAGCGCCGTTGCGACCGGGCGGATCATCGTTTTTTCTCCAGAGATTGCGAACCGGGCCCGCGCGTTTCGGGGGAACGGAACCGGCTGCCCACCCCCTGCGCACGCGACGGACCCGATGTAAGCGGCGATGCCTGAGCGCCACCTGAAGCGGTGGCAAGAACCTTGACCGTGCGCGAACCGCCGCCCCCGCCCCCATAGGCTGCGCCCATGCTTCCATCGTTGGCGGCGGATGCGACCTGCTGGGCGGACAGATTGATCTGGCGGGCCTGGGCCATGGAATTGCTCGCCGCCTGCGCCGCTTCGGTCTGGCGGGCAGCGTAGCCCGCCGTGGTGGGAGCGGCAGGTGCCGCCGCCATGTTCGGGCCGGTATCGCGGTCTTTGTCCGATCCGGCGAGGCCGAAGACCGTCCACCCGCCGACCATCGTCGCAGTCGTTTTCAGCACCAGGAACATCAGCGCGACATGCACCGCGCCGATCATGAAGAAGCCCATCGCGGCCTGCGGATTGATCTCGCCCGGCGTCGCTACCAGAGCGCTGAGGATCGGCACGGCGAGTTCGAGCATCACCGTCCCGCCCAGCACCGCGAAAAGCGGTGCGAGCGCCAGCATCACCACGCCCTTGATCCAGCCCGCAAACAGCCCGCGCGTGCCGTTGAACAGCGCCATCACGACGAAGATCGGCCCCAGCGCCAGCATGATCGCCAGCGCGATCTTGGCCGTGACGAGCAGCCCCAGCGTGCCGAGCATGAACAGCATCGCGCCCATCCACATCATCCCCTGCGGCGAGAAGGCGGAGATATCCTGCTGTCCCTGGCTCGCTTCCTGAATGGCGAGGAAGACCACGTCGATCTTCTGCGCGAACACGTCGGTCGCGGACCCGTCCACGCCTGTCAGCAGCCCGGCAATCTGGTTGGGACCGCCGACAACGAGATTCCAGACCACGCTCTGATAGGCGATCCAGCTCGTCGCGAAGGTCAGCACGAAGCCCAGCGTGATCATGCGCGGGACGAGCGAACGCACGCTCAGATTGGTGCGACCGGTAATCAGCAGGAAGCCGAAGACCGCGATAAAGAGGGTGAGCAGGATCGCGAGCACCGTGGCCAGCGATCCACCCGGCGCAAACAGGCGGCCGAAGGCTTCGGACGTGACCTGGCCCGCCGTGCAATCGACCGCCCGCAGCGCCGCCGCGACGCCCGAGCCTGCCTGCGCGGCGACCTGAGAGCAATCGACGCTCATTCGGCGGCCAGTCGAGTGACGTTGAGCTTTTCGGGAATGTCCGCAAAGGCATCACCCGCATCGCCCGGCCAGGGCGCGCCGGTAAGCGTGGGGAACCAATCGGCAGGCGCATCGCCCACCGCCGAACGCAGCAGGTCGAGCCGGCGAACCGCACTTTCGCGGCCCGACAGCACGGTCAGCACTTCGGGCGCGCCCGAAAGATCCAGCCGGACGACGACGCTTGCATCGGGCTGGCGGATCAGGAAGCAGCGGCTGTGCGCAGGCAGCGTGCGGATCAGCGCCAGCTCGTGCTGGGTCAGGCCGAACCCGTCGCAGTAATCCTCGGGCCGCGCGCGGCTGTTGGGCATGAACACCATGGTGGCGGTCTGTTCGACCAGCGCGGTCGAGATGCGGCTTTCCAGCGCATCGCGCGCGCTCTGCGTGGCGAAGCCGACCAGCGCGTTGCGCTTTCTCAAGGTCTTCAGCCAGTCGCGGATGCGCGCGGCGAAAATCTCGTCGTCGAGCGCCTTCCAGCCCTCGTCGATCAGGATCATGGTCGGATCGCCGTCCAGCCGCTCCTCGATGCGGTGGAAGAGATACATCATGGTCGGCGTGCGCAGCTTGGGATTTTCGAGCAGCGCGGTCATGTCGAAGCCCAGCACGCGCGCGCCGAGATCGAGCTTGTCCTCCGCATTGTCGAACAGCCAGCCATGCTCGCCATCCCCGATCCAGGCGGCGAGGCGATCGGCCAGATCGCCCGGCTGCGGACGGCGCGCGCCCGAAAGCAATTCCTTGAAATGCCGCAGGCGCCGCAGCGACCCGTCATTGGCATAGGCCGCATCGACCGCGGTCGCGATGGTCGCGTCCTCTTCCGGCCCCTCCGCCTTCAGCATCACGCTGAGCCAATCGCGCAGGAAACCGCGATTGCCGGGCGTATCGGGCAAAGCGAGCGGATTGAACCCGGTCGGCTCGCCCGATCGGATGGAATCGTAGCGCCCGCCGATCCCGCGAATGAACAGTTCCGCCCCGCGATCCTTGTCGAACAGTACGGTGCGCGGCTTGAACTTTTGCGCCTGCGCGGCGAGGAAATTCATCACCACGGTCTTGCCTGACCCCGACGGGCCGATGACCGAGAAATTGCCCAGATCGCCGTGGTGGAAATTGAAGAAGAAGGGGGTCGAACTGGTGGTCTGGAGCAGCGTCACCGCCTCGCCCCAGTGGTTTCCGTCCGGCTTGCCGAGAGCGAAACCGTGCAGGCTTCCGAAGCTTGCCATATTGGCGCTGGAGATCAGCGCACGGCGCACCAGATAGCCTTCGTTGCCGGGGAACTGGCCCCAGAAACTGGGTTCGAGATTGGTGTCTTCGCGCACGGCGATTGCCCCGGTGTCGGAAATCGCGGCGGCGCAGGCGGCGGCGGCATCGTCCAGCCGGGCCAGATCGCGCTCGCGCACCAGAACGGTCAGGTGATGATCGCCGAAGCCGACCGACCCCGCACCCAGCGCGTCGCGCGCGGCCAGCATGTCGCCGCGTTCGGCGGCCGCTTCCTCATCGGCGGATTTCAGGCGGCGGATCGCCAGATCCATGCGTTCGCGCGCGGTCTGCCGCTCGGTCGGCGCGTAGCTTTCGCTCACGATCATCTCGTAAGGCAGGCGCAGCAGCGCATCGAGCAGGCCGGGCGTGGTCGCTTCGGGATAATCCTTGAGGCCCAGGATCGCCGAGAAATCGGGCGCGCCCGAACCGCGCTGTTCCAGCGCGTCCAGGCCGAAGCTGACCCGGCGATAGGGCAGCATATGGCCGATATCGACGTCATCGCCCGGGCGGCGCACCGGACGCATCTCGCCGTTGTAGAGCGCGGAAAGCAGTTCGAGCAGTTCGTTGTTGGTGGTCCCGTTCGGACCGGCATAATCGCCCAGCGGCTGGGCGCCGTAAGCCGACAGCGAGGCGGCAAGGCCGGTCGCCGCCGCGCGCAGCGAGCGCAGATCCTTGGGATCCACCTCGATCTCTGCGCCGCCTTTGCCCTTCTTCTTCCAGGCCTTGGCCGTGCGTTCCACCCAGCCCGCCTTGCCGCGAGCGGGGCGGCGGATTAGCGTCACGAACTGATCGTTGATGAACAGCGATCCCGAACCCAGCCGTTCCTGCCAGCGCGCATCGATATGGCGGCTGAGCGGATCGGGAAAGGCCGCGTCGAGATCGACTTCGACCCGACGGCGGATCACGTGGTGATACATGACGAAACGCGCATCGAGCGTCGAACGCAGCATCACTTCGCGCGTGGCGGCGTGGGCGTTCAGCGCCTCGCTATCCTCGGTCTCGAACAGCAGGCCGGGAACCTGCAATGCGGTCATCAGGCTGCCGTCGCGCAGCAGCAGCGTGCTCTCGTCGACCAGGCGGGCATAGGGCAGCCGGTCTCCGGCGCGCGCTTCCTTCGCGCTCCAGGCCGCTGCGCCTTTCCACTTGCTCATAGGTCGCGATCCTTATGGTTTGGCAGGCCAGATCGGCCCGCCGGTTCTAGGCGGCGTAACTGTTGCAGCCCCATTTGTTGTAATTCTTGACCCGCGGGCACTTGGACACTTTCGTGATCCAGAGGTCGAAGATGCGCGGTTCGCGCAGGCAGGCGAAATAGCCGATGGCGTGCATCACCGCGAACACCAGCAGGGCCAACCAGCTGCCGGTGATCAGGAAAGCCTCGGTCGTCACCATCCCGTTGATGATGAAATAATTGAACGTCACGCCCGCGAACATCTGCGGACGAGTGAGCGCACGGTGCACGGGATGGCGGACCAGCTGGCTCATCCTACACGCCCGAAGCCGCGCCCTGGATGCCCGCGACGATCGAAGCGGCACCGAACAGGATGAAGACGCCGATGATCACGGTCGCCCCGAAGCGCCAGTTGAGACGCCCGGTCAGCATCATGAAGCCGACCGCGGCGACCGCCATGACCGCCACGGCGGTAGCGACATTGCCGAGCAGCGTGCCCTGAAGCCAGCCGAGTGCGGCGACGATGGGCTGCGAACCGGCGGGATCGGCGGCTTGCGCGAATGCAGCGGTGGGCAAAGCCAGAAGCGCCAGAGCGGCGGCACGAAATACGGAACGCATAGAAATATCTACTCCCGGGAATGATCGGACAGGCGGCCCATGATGGCCGCAACGTAAAGCTGGGTTTCACGAATGCGGGGGATCCCCCCTGCGCGCATCACTCTCCCCGGACCAGCATTATAGGCCGCGAGCGCTTTCTCCAAGTCGCCATCGAAGCGATCGATCTGTTCGCGCAGATACCGCGCCCCGCCTTCCAGATTGGCGAAAGGATCGTCCGGATTGACGCCCAGATCGCGCGCAGTGCCCGGCATCAATTGCGCAAGGCCGCGCGCGCCGACGGGCGAGCGGGCATCGTGGCGCCAGCGGCTTTCCTGCCAGACCAGCGCTTCGATCAGCGAAGGGCTGAGATCGAACCGCGCAGCCAGCTCATTCACCTTGGCGCGGTAATTTTCCGGTACGGCCGCCGCATGCAGGCGCGGATCGGCAAGTACGCGATCGGGCAGCATCATGCCTTCCACTGCTTCGAAATCGCCATCGACGGCCAGAACCGCCGTTTCGGGCAGAGCTTCGGGAGCGCCACCGGCGATCCAGCGCGCGGCGCCATCGTCGATCTGCAGCACGTCGGCCTGGGCGGGCACGGACAGCATGGCCGCGCCGAGCAGCGGCAAAGCCCGCAAGGCCTGCCATGTCGTTCTGTTTGCCCAAGCGGCTCGAATCATTGCGCCCTCCACCATCCCGGTCGCTCTGGCTACAATACATGACACGGGGGTGACACGGATATGAACCAGTTCCCCCCGTTCGTCCCAACGAAAAAACGGCTCACCCGATAATTCGGGCAAGCCGCTATAGTGCCTGCGCCCATGGGCGCGGTCGTTAAACTGCTTTAACGTGACGCGATCGATGCGGTGGAGGCGAATTCCCCGCGTGCGAGCATGGCGAGCCCCTTGCGCGCCAGCACGCGCGAATCCACCCAACGACCGTCAACTGTTTCGAGCTCGGCGCGCTCGTCATGCGCCATTGCGGCTTCGAACAGGTCGCGCGCGCGTTCTTCATCTCCGCGTCGCGCATGCGCGACGGCAAGGTTGATCAGCAGCGCCGGATCATCGGCGGCCTTGTCGGCTTCCGCCGTCAGCGTGCGAAGCGCGGCACCATTGCGACCTTCCACCAGTTCCTGCGTCCCGTAATCGGGCCCGGCAGGGTCGGCGGCCATGGCCGCAGGGCTTTGCGCGGCAACGGCCAGCGCGGCGATCTGTGCGAGAGCGATCATCAGGCATCTCCTTCTTTCCCGCAGCCTGTATGCCGCGCGAAGCCCCCGCCCGCAACAAAACTGTAACATTGTCATTTAGGTGTCATTTTGGACCCCGGCGGCGCAGCGATCATCGGTCGGAGACGGTAAAACGCCCCGATTTCAGCCCTCCCGATCCATTCGTCCGGTTTTGTAAGCGAAGTGTCACGGACGGACACAAACTGTCACGCAGCAGGCCTAGCGGGCGAGTCGCGATCAAGGTTCGCGATACATTTTCATCCGGTTTTTTGAGGGGACCGCTGCCCGTGACTATTCTTTTCCGTACGCTCGTTCTCGGCACCAGCGCGCTCGCATTGGCGAGCTGCGGGGCCGACGAAATCGTCTCGCCGGGCACCGGCGGCGACATCACGATCAACAATCCCCCGGCACCAGCGCCCGCTCCTGCGCCGACGCCCACGCCGACCAGCACGCTGGTGACTCCGGCGGCGGGCTGCCCCACGATTTCCAATCCCGATCAGCTGGTCAATGACGGCACGATCACCGGGCCGACCGGCGAATATCGCGTCTGCACCATGCCCGCGCGCTTCACCGCGTCGAGCACGCTGCCGTTCAACCGCGGCATCCTCTACCGCATGAACGGCCGCGTCGATGTCGGCACCGATGGCGGCCCCGCCCCCGACGGTTCGGACGGCGCGACCGACAGCAACGTCAATCTGACGATCGAGCCGGGCGTGCGCGTCTATGCCGCCGGTTCCAGCTTCCTGATGGTCAATCGCGGTAACCGCCTGACCGCAGTGGGTACGCAGTCGCGTCCGATCATCTTCACGAGCCGCGACAACGTTCAGGGCCTCAACAATGACAGCTCGTCGGGCCAGTGGGGCGGGATCGTCCTCGCCGGCCGTGCGCCCGTGACCGACTGCATCGCGCCGGGCGCCACGCCGGGCAGCGTGAATTGCGAACGCCAGGTCGAAGGTGCGGCGCAGCCCGCTCTGTTCGGCGGCGCCACGCGCAACGACAAGAGCGGCGACCTCGCCTATGTCCAGATCCGCTATTCGGGCTTCGTCCTTTCGGGCGATAACGAATTGCAGGCGCTGACCACCGGCGGCACCGGCACCGGCACCACCTTCGACCGCGTGATGAGCTACAACAGCTCGGACGACGGCGTCGAATTCTTCGGCGGCAGCGTCAACGCGACGCGGCTGATCGTGGTCGGCGCGGAAGACGATTCGCTCGACACCGATACCGGCGTGAAGGCCAATCTCCAGTTCGTGATCGCGGTCCAGCGCGCCGGCGTCGGTGACACGATCATCGAAGCGGATTCGAGCAACGCCTTCAACAATTCGACTCCGCGGCAAAACACGCAGATCTCGAACGCGACCTTCATCGCGAATAGCGGCACGCGCGATCAGGCGATCCGCATTCGCGGCGGTGCCGATTATGCGATCGTCAACAGCGTTTTGGTCGACCGTTCGGGGTCGACGCCGTGCCTGCGCATCGACAATTCCGAGACGATCCAGACGACGGGCGACGATGAGCTGGGCGCGCCGCGCTTCAATTCCTTCGTGCTCGATTGCGCCACCGACTTCCGCAATGGGAGCAACGTGACTGCAGATCAGACGCAGGGTATCTTCAACGCGGGCACGAACAACAACGCCAATTTCACGAACACGCTGTCCATGACCTTCGTCAACGGCGCGAACGAGAATGGCGTGGCGGTGTTCAACCCGACCGCGCTGAGCAGCTTCTTCACCAACCCGACGAATATCGGGGCCGTCTATCCGGGCAACGACACCTGGATCAACGGCTGGACCTGCAACTCCGCCGCGGCGACGTTCGACAGCGCGGTGAGCGCCTGCACGTCGCTGCCGGTCTATTCCTGATCGCGATCCCGATCGGGGGAGCGGGCGTATCGGCCCGCTCCCCCTTTCAGAACCTTCGACAGGGCCGGGTCCGGCCCCGCACCGACCATAGAAATTCGACCAAATGAGGGGGTCACCCATGTCCTTCGGCATGTCCACCGGCAGAAAGCTGACCGGATTGCTGCTCTTCACCACGGCGCTGTCCTGCCCCGCCCTCGCCTTCGCACAAGGAACCGGCGGCCCGCCCAGCGGCGTGGCCCAAGGCGAAGCGCCCGATCCGACGGACGACGACGTACTGACCGATACCGCCGAAGGCACTGGCCAGAATACCCAGCTGGAAGAGACGCCCGAAGTATCCGTTCCCGGCGGTGACGTCATCGTCGTGACCGGTCGCCGCCGCGTCGAGCCCGAGCGAAATTCGACGCAGGTCATCTCGGTCCTGAGCGCCGAAGCCATTGCGCGTACCGGCGAAGGGGACATTGCAGGCGCGCTGAGCCGCGTGACCGGCCTGTCGACCGTGGGCAACGGTCTCGTCTATGTCCGCGGCCTCGGCGATCGGTACTCGCTGGCGCTGCTGAACGGCCTCCCCTTGCCCTCGCCCCAGCCATTGAGCCGCGTGGTCCCGCTCGACATCTTTCCGACCAATGTCGTCGCCTCCAGCCTCGTCCAGAAGACCTATTCGGCGAACTTTCCCGGCGAATTCGGCGGCGGCGCCATCAATCTGACGACAAAGGCCATTCCGGACGAAAGCTTCGTCACGCTGTCCGCCGGGATCAGCGGCGACGAGCAGACGACCTTCTCCAAGGGCTACACCTATTACGGCTCGCAATATGACTGGTTCGGCTTCGACGATGGCAGCCGCGATATCGTACCTGCATTGCAAGGCTTCCTCGACAGCGGCGCACGCATCAGCGATCCCGGCGTCGACAGCCAAGCGATCCTGACCCAGCTCGGCAATCCCAATCGCATCCTCCTGCAGAAGACCGACTGGACGCCCGCCAATTTGTCGGGCGGGATCACCATGGGCACCAGCGCCGATTTCGGCGATACGGGCCGCATCGGCGTGATCGCCACCGCCTCGCTCACCAACAAATGGCGCAATCGCCGCATCACCCAGCAGACCGCGATCAATGCCGATCTCGAACTGCGGTCCGACTTCACCGATTTCGTAACCGACAACCGCATCCTTTTGAACGGATTGCTAGGTTTCGGGCTGGAAATCGGCGAACACCAGTTCCGCTTCACCAATCTCTTCATCCGCGACACACTGAAGCGCGGCTCCCTCTCTTTGGGCGAAGATCTCCAGAACGGCGATACCGACCTCGTCCAGGACACGTCGTGGTTCGAACGCCAGCTCTACAATTCGCAATTCGTCGGCGAGATGGAGTTCGGCGATCTCTCGGTCGATCTGCGCGGCGGTTACGCCCAGACCCAGCGCGAGGCGCCGTATGAGTGGGAATTCACCTATACGCGCACCAACAATGCCGGCGATCCGCTGGGCGATCTGTTCCTCAACACGCTCGATCCGCAACGCGGCGGCGCGGTGGTCGCGTTCTCGGATCTCACCGAAGATCTCTATTTCGGCGGCATCGACCTGAGCTATCGCGTGTCGGACTGGCTCGGCGTCACGATCGGTTATGCCTATAGCGATACCGACCGCTTCTCGACCCGGCGCGAATTCGACATCCGCGCCACCACCGGCTTCCCCGACGCG
The DNA here is from genome assembly GCF_001635685.1 of Erythrobacter sp. HI0063. Taxonomy (GTDB): domain Bacteria; phylum Pseudomonadota; class Alphaproteobacteria; order Sphingomonadales; family Sphingomonadaceae; genus Qipengyuania. The sequence continues at coordinate 2,467 of NZ_LWFF01000328.1, read as the reverse complement.
CTCGGCGCCTTCCGGCCCGACAATCTGCTCGGCGATGCGCTGATCCAGCTGGGTTACGACCCGGCGGCGCAGGCAGCGGCTGGGATCGGACCGTTCAATTTCAACATCTTCGAAACGACTCAGAGCGATCCGGCCTTCGCCGCCAACCTGACCGTTAATGCGGGCTATGCCAAGGTGAACATCGTTCCTTTCGACACCGTCACGCTCGATCTCGGCGTGCGTTACGAAGATGCGAAACAGACCGTGACGCCGGTCGAAGTGTTCGCCGTTCCGCTGAATTCCGGCAGCGGCACGAATTTGAACAACGATTATTTCCTGCCTGGCGGCACGATCACCTGGGAAGCGACCGATCGCCTGCAAGTGCGCGCCAGCGCGTCCAAGACGATCGCCCGGCCCCAATTCCGCGAGCTGATCTTCCAGACCTATTTCGATCCCGAAACCAATCGCCAGTTCAACGGCAATCCGCGCCTCGTCGACAGCGAGCTGATCAACGCCGAAGCGCGCGCCGAATATTATCTCGGCGGGGGTGACAAGATCAGCCTGGCGGGATTCTACAAGGATATCGAGAACCCGATCGAGGTGTTTTCGAGCTTCTCGGACAACGAACAAGTCAGCGGCTTCGCCAACGCACCGGCGGCCACGCTGTACGGGCTCGAATTCGAATCGCAGCTGAGCAAGGATCTCTACGATTGGGGCGGCTTCTTCGAAACGAAGCGCGCCATCCTGATCGCGAACTACACCTACACGACGTCCGAACTGAAGGTCGGCGAGAATGACATCGTCAGCGTCTTCCCCTTCGCCGACCAACCCGCGTCGAACTTCTTCAACGATGGCGTGGCGTTGACCGGTCAGTCGGATCACCTCGTGAACCTGCAATTGGGCCTCGAGGACACCGAGGATCTGCAGCAATTCACCATGCTGCTGAGCTACGCCAGCGAGCGTGTGACCAGTCGCGGCACGGCGAACCTGCCCGATATCGTCGAGGATCCGGGCCTCAGGCTCGATCTCGTCTATCGCCAGGGGCTGAATCTCGGCGGCGTGCCGCTCGAACTGAAACTGGAAGCCCGCAACGTCACCGGGCGCGATCATTTCGAATTCCAGGACAACGGCACGCGCCGGATCGACATCAACAGCTACGAAGTGGGCCGCAGCTTCGGCGCGTCGATTTCGGCCGAATTCTGAAGGGTCATCACTCCTGACAAAAAAGGCGCCTCCCGACCGGGGGCGCCTTTTTCGTTGTCCGAGTGCTCAGTATTCAGAGAATATATTTCGACAGGTCGGTATCGCCCGCCAGATCGTCCAGCCGTTCGCGCACATAGGCCGCGTCGATCGTGATCGTTTCGCCCGCATGCTCTTCGGCTTCGAAGCTGATATCTTCTAGCAAGCGCTCCATCACCGTCTGAAGCCGCCTTGCGCCGATATTCTCGACGCTCTCGTTCACCCGCGCGGCGATCTTGGCGACTTCGCTGATGGCGTCCTCGGCGATGTCGAGCGTCACGTCCTCGGTGCCGATCAACGCCTTGTACTGGGCGGGCAGGTTCGCGCGCGTTTCGGTCAGAATCGCGACGAAATCCTCTTCCGTCAGCGCACGCAGTTCGACGCGGATCGGCAGGCGGCCCTGCAATTCGGGCAGCATGTCGCTCGGCTTCGAGACATGGAATGCGCCGCTGGCGATGAAGAGCACGTGATCGGTCTTCATCGGCCCGTATTTGGTCGCCACGGTGGTGCCTTCGATCAGCGGGAGCAGATCGCGCTGGACGCCTTCGCGTGACACGGAGCCGCCGCGCACGTCCGAAACGGCGATCTTGTCGATCTCGTCCAGGAACACGATACCGTTCGTTTCCGCGTTTTCCAGCGCGACGCGAGCGACGTCCTCCTGGTCCATCCGCTTCTCGCTCTCCTCTTCGACGAGGCGATCCCACGCATCGGGCACTTTCAGCTTGCGGCGCTTCAGATTGGACTTGCCCATCGCCTTGCCGAGCATGTCGGACAGGTCGATCATGCCGACATTGCCGGGCATTCCGGGGACTTCCATCGCGCTTTGCGGCTGGTCCTTGACCTCGATTTCCACCTCGGTGTCGTTCATCGCATTCTCGACGATGCGCTGGCGGAAAGCTTCGCGCGTTGCCTCGCTGGCGTTCTCGCCGACGAGCGCGTTCAGCAGCCGGTCCATCGCGGCCTGCGATGCGGCTTCGCGCACCGCCTCGCGGCGGCGGTCCTTCTCCAGCCGGATCGCTTCTTCGACCAAATCGCGCGCGATCTGTTCGACATCGCGGCCGACATAGCCGACCTCGGTGAACTTGGTCGCTTCCACCTTCACGAACGGCGCGTCGGCCAGCTTGGCGAGGCGGCGCGAGATCTCGGTCTTGCCGCAGCCGGTCGGCCCGATCATCAGGATGTTCTTGGGCGTAACCTCGTCGCGCAGGTCGGCGGCGACCTGCATGGCCTTGCGCGCGATCGTTTCCGG
>NZ_LWFF01000327.1 GCF_001635685.1 Erythrobacter sp. HI0063 | reverse complement strand
CCGTTCCGGCAGCGGCATCGCGCACCGTTTCGCAGGCCTTCGCCGAACCGAAAGCCCCCGCCGCCCGCGTGGCCGCTCCGGCGCCCGTTCGCTCCACAGCATCGGCCACACCGGCATCGCGGGCTGAAACCGCACCCTCCGCCCCGGCCAAGACCTTTTTGGCGCAGAGCGGCGATTACCGCGTCCAGCTCGGCAGCTATTTCTCGATGTCCGATGCGCAACAGGCCTGGAAGATCTTCCAGCAGCGCCACCCCGAACTGGCGGGCGCCGAAAAAGTGATCACCAAGGCCAAGGTAAACGGCAAGATCTATTACCGCGTCGCCGCAGCCGGCTATGCCGAAACGAGCGCGCGCAGCCTGTGTTCGCTGGTCAAGAAAGGCGGCGGCGGCTGCATCGCTTATGCGGCGAACAATCCGCTGCCCGGTGCGATCGAGACCAATGTTCGGATGGCCGCGCGTTAAAGGCCTACCGCGACACCGCCCTTGAACAGCGCGATCACCCGGCCTTGCGTCGGCTGACCGTCGAAGGGGGTGTTGCCCGCGCTCGCTTCCATCTTGCGGCGATCGACGATCCACGGCTTGTCGGGATCGATGATCGCGATATCCGCCTCGTACCCTTCGACGAGCGCCCCGGCCTCCACACCCAACAGGCGTGCGGGGGCCGACGCGCACAGATCGAAAACGCGCGCCATGTCGATCGCGCCATCCCGCTCCAGCGTCAGCAGCATGGCCAGCAGCGTCTCGGCCCCGGCCATGCCCGGCTCGGCATCGGCGAAGGGCAGGCGCTTGTCCTCGACACCGCGCGGATCGTGCCCGCTGGAGACGACATCGACAGTTCCGTCCGCAATGGCCTCGATCACGGCCTGACGGTCGTCTTCGGGCCTTAGCGGCGGCGAGAGGCGCATGAAGCTGCGGAATGTCGCAATGGCGAGATCGGACAGCATGAAATGGGCGGGCGTCACCCCTGCCGTGACCGCAAGCCCTTTCGCCTTGGCCGCGCGGATCAGAGAAAGCCCTCCACGCGTCGTCACCTGCCGGAAATGGATACGCGCGCCAGCCATTTCGGCCAGCGCCAGATCGCGCGCGATCGCCAGCGTCTCCGCCTCGGCAGGCGCGCTGGGAAGGCCGAGCCGCGTCGCCATTTCCCCCGCCGTCGCCACCGCGTCGCCCGCGAGCGCGCCGTCCTCGGCATGGGCGACTACCGGCAGGTCGAGCATGGCGGCGTAGGTCAGCAAGCGCAGCATGACGCCCGTATCGCCGATCCAGCGCCGCCCGGTCGCAATCCCGCGCGCGCCCGCTTCGCGCATCAGCGCCGCTTCGGCGAGCGATTCGCCTTCGAGCCCGCGCGTCGCCGCGGCGAGCGGATGAACCCAGAGATCGGGCTTGCCGCTTTTCGCGATATACGCGACGCGGCTGGGCAGATCGAGCGGCGGGGACTGATCCGGCATCAGCGCCGCGCGCGTGATTCCGCCGAAATGGAAGGCGGGCTTATCGACGGCGAAGACTCCGTAATCCACGAGGCCCGGCGTAATAAGCCGCCCGCGCGCCTGGACGATCTCGTCGCCCTCTTCGCCTTCGATATCGCCCAGCGCGGCGATGCGCCCGTCCACCAGCCGGATCGCGCCTTCGCGCACGCCGTCTGGAAGGACCAGCCTGCCGCCGGTGATCGTGATCGGCCGTGCCTGCTTCATGCCCAGCCCTCCACGCCGCGCGCGCGGCGGGTCAGCACATCGAGACAGGCCATGCGGATCGCCACGCCCATTTCCACTTGGCGCGTGATGATCGACCGGTCGAGCATGTCGGCCACGTCGCTGTCGATCTCCACCCCCCGGTTCATCGGGCCGGGATGCATGACGAGCGCTTCGGGCGCCGCATTGTCGAGCCGTTTCTTCGTCAGCCCGTAGAGATGATGATATTCGCGCGCGGACGGGATGAACTGGCCGCTCATCCGCTCGGTCTGGAGGCGCAACATCATGACGACGTCCGCACCTTCCAGCGCCCGGTCGAAATCGTGGAAGACGTCCGCGCCCATCATTTCGATTCCCTGTGGCATCAGCGCAGGCGGCGCGCACAGCCGCACGCTGGCGCCCAATGCCTGGAGGCACAGGAGGTTCGAACGCGCGACCCGGCTGTGAAGGATGTCGCCGCAGATCGTCACCGTAAGCCCCGTGAAGTCCTCGCTCGGCTCGCCCCGGTCGGCCAGCGCCTCGCGCAGGGCAAGCGCGTCGAGCAGCGCCTGCGTGGGATGTTCGTGCTGCCCGTCGCCCGCATTCAGGACCGGACAATCGACCAGTCCCGCGATAAGTTGGGTCGCCCCGCTCGATCCGTGACGGATCACGATGCCATCGGCGCGCATGGCGTTGAGCGTGATCGCCGTGTCGATCAGCGTCTCGCCCTTTTTCACGCTGCTGGTGGCGGCGTGCATGTTGACGACATCCGCGCCCAGCCGCTTGCCAGCGATCTCGAAGCTCAACAGCGTGCGCGTCGAATTTTCGAAGAAGGCGTTGATGATGGTGAGGCCGGCCAGCGTATCGTGATGTTTGTGCCGCTTGCGGTTCAGATCGACCCATTGTTCCGCCTCGTCGAGCAGGAACAGGATTTCATGCCGTTCGAGCTGCGCGATGTCTGTCAGGTCGCGATGCGGGAAGGCGAGCCGACCCGCCGGGTAGCGGCCGCTGGAGGAGGAGATTTCGGGCGATGCCATTAAAGCCAAGCCCCTAATCGAGCCCCGTGGGCCGCTCAAGCATTATCGGTGGCGCTTGTCCGGCATCGCTCCTAAACCCCCGAGCAGAAGCCGATAGCCGAGATTGATGGGGACGATGGAATGAAATTCGCAGGCCGGGTGTGGCGCTTGCTGGTGGGTATCAAGGACGGGCTGGTGCTCGCCTTCATGCTCCTGTTCTTCTTCGCGCTCTACGCGGTGCTGACCGCGCGGCCCAGCCCGGCACAGGTGCGCGAAGGCGCGCTCGTGCTCGCGCTCGACGGCGTGGTGGTGGAAGAACGCACCCCGATCGACCCGTTCCAGGCGCTGCTTTCGGGCAGCGCGCCAATTGGCGAATATCAGGCCCGCGATCTCGTCCGCGCGCTGGACACGGCGGCGCGGGACGAGCGCATCACCGCCGTGGTGCTCGATCTCGACAGTTTTCTGGGCGGTGGGCAGGTCCATCTGCAGGATATTGGCGAAGCGATCGACCGCGTTCGCGCGGCGGACAAGCCGGTGCTGAGCTTCGCGACCGCCTATGCCGATGATGCGTTGCTCCTGGCCAGCCATGCCAGCGAAATCTGGGTAGATCCGCTCGGCGGCGCGGCCATCGCAGGGCCCGGCGGCGGCAATCTCTATTTTGGCGAACTGCTCAAGAACCTTGACGTGAACGCGCGCGTCTATCGCGTGGGCGAATATAAGAGCGCGGTCGAACCGTACCTGCGCAACACCATGTCCGAAGAAGCGCGCGAGAACTATTCCGCGCTTTACGGCGCGCTGTGGGGCGAATGGCAGGCGCATGTGAAGAAGGCGCGGCCCAAGGCGAACATCGCGCTCGCCACGACCGATCCGCAGGCCTGGCTGGCCGCATCGGGTGGCGATCCCGCAACTGCCGCGCTCGCCGCGGGGCTCGTCGACAAGCTCGGCAGCCGCGACGAATTCGAAGCGCGCGTGGTGGAACTGGTCGGCGCGGACGACTGGTCGAGCGAGCGCAACGCCTATCCTGCGACCGATCTCGACCCCTGGCTCGAAGACACCGAACCTGCGGCACAGGGCGGCGCCATCGGTGTCGTCACCATTGCCGGCGAGATCGTCGATGGCGACGCCGGGCCGGGCACGGCGGGCGGCACGCGCATCGCCGACCTGCTCGACGAAGCTCTGAACGACGATCTCGCGGCGCTGGTCGTGCGCGTCGATTCGCCCGGCGGCTCCGTCCTCGCCAGCGAGGAAATCCGCCGCGCCATCCTGCGCCACAAGGCGAACGACATTCCCATCGCCGTCTCCATGGCGAATGTCGCGGCGAGCGGGGGATACTGGGTGTCCACGCCTGCCGACCGCATCTTTGCCGAGCCGGAGACGATCACCGGATCGATCGGCATCTTTGCGGTGATTCCGACATTCGAAAACCTCGCCGCGCGCATCGGCGTTTCGACCGACGGCGTGCGCACTACGCCGCTTTCGGGCCAGCCGGACCTGATCGGCGGCTTCACTCCGCAAGTCGATGCGATGATCCAGTCGGGCATCGAAGACGGCTATCGCGACTTCCTCACCCGCGTTTCGCGGGCGCGCAATCTCAGTATGGAACAGGCCGATCGCATCGGTCAGGGCCGCGTCTGGGATGGCGGCGCGGCCCGCCAGATCGGGCTGGTCGACCAGTATGGCGGCTTGCAGACCGCGATCGACTGGGCTGCGGAAGAAGCGGGCCTCGAGGAAGGCGGCTGGTACGTCGCCTATCTCGGCGACGAACCCGGCACTTACGACACGCTGCTGCGCCAGTGGCTGATCGGCGACGAGACCGAAGCGCGCGCCGATATGACGGCCCTGTTCGCGCGGCGCCAACAGGCGCTCGCCGGAAGGGTCGAGGCCGACCTCGATCGCCTGCTCACGACCGAGGGCGCACAGGCCTATTGCCTCGAATGTCCGCAAACGCCCACGGCCAGGACCGCGCGGATCGGCGGCATGGATGGCGGGCTCGACGGGTGGCTGGGCAAGCTTGCCGCGCTGATCCTGAATTAGGCAATCCGGCGGAGCGCATTTTCGCAGCTCCCGCTTGCCAAGCCGCCCCACCTTGCGTAAACGCGCGCCCCTGCCCGGCAGCTAAGCGCTGCCCCATCGGGCGGGCGCGTAGCTCAGTGGTAGAGCACACCCTTCACACGGGTGGGGTCGCAAGTTCAATCCTTGCCGCGCCCACCATCTTTTTAATGACTTTGAAAAGATGGACGGCGTTTCCATGAAAAAAACATGAAAAACCTGGGTGGACATCCCCGAACATCAGCGAGGACCTCGGCGCGACGATTGTTCGAGCAATCGCCGGCTTGATCGATTTGCATAGCCACAACGAACCAGAGGGTTGCCGCATTTTCGCGATTGGCTGACAAATATGCCCGTTCAAATTCGAGAGAAAGCATGTCAGCCCATCAACCAGTCCTTCCGGCCAAGGAAATCGAGCTCGTTAGGTCCAGGGATTTCGAAAAAGCTGATGCTCTGCTAGCCGGCTTCGCCGCGGCCGGCCCGATCAAAACTTATGCTCTCGTGCGAGAGATAAGACCCGCTGGGGGTCCGACCAAGGTAGTGCGCGACGCTCAGATTCCGGCCCAAGATTGGGAGAGGATTGTCGCATCAAAAAAGATTCAAGCCGCCCTAGACGGTGGAACGGTTCGGCTCGAAGGATCGCTCCTACAGGGAGGCACCCCGTCCGTCCTCATAACGGGAATCAGCTTCTCCGAAGCCGCGCTCATCAAGGTCCTCGATAGATATTGCGTAGATTCACCTGTTGGCGTCTCAAAACAGTCTAGCGGCTGCGATGCGCACGCTACGACGAAAGGCATCGCCCCATCCATTGCGGCTTCCGAGGCAAAGAAGGGAGGCGTGCAACCGATCAGGCCCGGCGATCTTACCGCGCCGGTCGCTCAGACCGAACAGGCGACTGGGTTAGGTCGGACGACAATCGACAAGCTTATGCGAGATGGCACGCTGGTCAGGAAAAAAGTCGGCAGACGAACTCCGATCACGGTCGAAAGCATCGAGCGATTGGTTGGTGCGAAGGTTGCCTGACAAATAATAAATGCGAAGTCGATCAAGGCCGCCGCGAAGTCGAAGACGATCAACGCGAAGGCGTTCTCTCCGAGAGCGAGGAATGGCGATTTCTCGATGCCTTCGAAAACCGTCTTCGCGCGATCGGTCTCGCTCTGATAGATCGAAAGCTCGCCATGCGGAAACTGGCGGCGACGGAGGCTGCATACACCGACAAGCAGACGGGCGAGATGCTCGGCATTGCTGATCTCTCCGATTTTTTGCTGACCGTTCTACAGACACCTGACCCGGACGCCTCTGTCGGAGCTCTTTTCCGGATAACAGCGACCCGCTTATCGGACGGCGTTGTGGTCGCGACTGTTGCTGGTGGTGGAGAAGGAAGACCGAAGGGACCGGGCCGCTTTGTAGCCGGATCATACGGATTTTAACGGATGAGGCCTGAAGCCGTGGATGTAGAAGAGGCAGGAAGCAACCTCGCCCAAGCGGTGCTAGCCGCGATGAGTGGTGTTTGGAATTCCCCCAATGCGTTACCTACGCGCCCGCACTTGCGGCCACCGTATTGCGGACGTCGAAGTCGTCGGGTTCGCCGACGACGGAATTGGTCGCGGAGGCGAAGGGTATGGCGCGCCCGAACCGGCGCGAGACCTGTCCGGTTACCCCATATTCGAATTCGCCCGTACCCAGCGCCTTTTTCGCGCGCGGCGGTGAGCACCTTTACATTGCCCGCGACGAATGCGTTCACGCCTCCGGTCGGTACGAGATAGTCGGCCTGGACTAGGACCTCCACGATCCCGTCGCGGGTGACCTCACGGCGCTCGGTCGATGGACGGGAGAGGAAGGGCAGTGCAAGCAGTCCGCCTTTGCCGACAGTGAGATCCTCGGGCCCTGTCGTGGAGACGTAAGGCACCGACGCGGTCAAGGAAAACCGCCCGGAGCGGACGGCCAGACCCGCGCTGGCGCGCGTAGGTCTCGTACTCCCGATCATCAATATTGTCGGTGATATAGTCCGCCCCCGCGAGGAGCGAGACAGCCGTTTCGAAACCGGTATCCTGCCGAGGGGTGGCATCCGCCTACTGAGCCATTACTGGCGCGCCGGTGACCAGCAACAGGGCGGTTAATGCCGCGATCCGCATGGGGGGTATCCTCGTGTCTGACGTACCGTCAGAGCAGCAGGCCGAAGCGTCGAAATCGGGGTCGGCTGAGGGTCGGGCCGCCCATTCGAGCGGCCCGACCCCACAAAAGTTAGTCAGATTGGCGGACGGCTTATTCGCCAGAAGCGGCGCCCGACGCCGATCCTTCCGCTGCGATCAGAACCGAACCGCTGCCCGAGAAGCTGCGCGAGGGGATGGTCGCGAGGCCGTCCCTGGTCTGGACCACCAGCTGACGGACTTCGCCGGCGCGCGTCGCCACGATATCGCGCACCGTTCCGAGCCGCTCGCCCGAGGGAAGCTGCACCGGCATGCCCGGAGCGACGGCAAAGGCGCCCTCGCCCTCGGCCGCACTGCTGCCTGCAAGGGCGAGCATCCCGCCACCGATCATGCCGCTCCCATTCGCCGCGCCGCTGGCTGCACCGTTCGCCGAACCGGTGACGTTGCCGATCTGGCCTGCCGTCCCGGACAAACGGTCACGCGCAGCGCCGACGGCCGGGGTGGCGACATTGCGAACGGTGGAGGTGGCCCCACGGACCGCGCCGGTTACGGCATCGGTCCCGATCAGCTGCGCATCGGCGCTGCCCGATCCCGAGGCGCTGGCCGAGTTCGCGCCACTAGCCGAGGCGTTGCCCGTCTGACTGCCCAGCACCTGGCTGGTCGCGCCATCGAGGCTGGTGTCGACACTGCGATCGACGGCGACGCTGCCGCTGCGGCGGTCGACGGTCTGGCTGCCGCGAGTAGAGGCTTCGCCGCGCAGCGTGCCACGCGTGCTCGAACGCAGCGTTTCGGTCGAACCGCGCAGGGTCGAATTGACCGAACCGCCAAGCGTGCCGGTGACGGATTGGCCGACTCCGCCCAGAAGCTGTGCGTGGGCAGGCGCGGTGAACATTGCGAGAGCCGACGCGGCGAGCAGGAGAGTCTTCATGATAAGTTCCTTTCATCTGCGGATGCGAAAACAGGGGGGATGCATCCGCTTGAAAGGAAAACGGGTGGGCCGGTGCGCTTAATCCATCGCTGCCGAAATTTTTTCAGCGCCTCCGCTCAGCGCCCCGTACACGTCGCGCAGACAAGGCCGCGACCGAAGACATCGTCCGGCCCCTTGCGCCCCAGATCGATCGCTTCCCGGTCGAGCGCGCTGCGCCAATCGCCGCCCTGCCCGATCGCTTGCGCCACGCGCGCAGCGACGAGCGGCGTGGCGAAGGAGGTTCCGCGCAGCTTGATCCGATTGCCCTTCGCATTGCGGCCGTAAATATCCGCGCCCGGCGCCGCATAGTCGAGATTGAGCGCGCGCCCCGCCTCGATCAAAGCGCGGCGCTTGCCATCGACGGCAGTGACCGCGACGACACCGGGATAGGATGCGGGATAGGCCGGCGGAGCGGCGGGACCGTCATTGCCGACCGCCGCCACCACGACCACGCCCCGGTTCTGCGCCGCGCGCACCGCTCTTTCGAGGAGGGCGTTGCGCGGCCCTACCAGGCTGATCGTGACCACCTTGCTGCCGCGTTGCACCAACCAGCCGAGGCCCTTCGCCATGGCGAGCGCATTCCCGCCTGCCTTGTCGGTCCCATAGACGTCGGCGACGCGGATCGTACCGGCGCCTGCGTGCTGAAGCAGGAAGGCGACCGAACTTCCGTGATGGCTGGGATAAGGCGCTCCCTTGGCGAAGCCGCGGGTTTCCGCGACCGTGATCGACGGTCCGGTCGCTCCGTCGATCATGCCGACCGACGCGGACCGTCCGGTCGAGGCCGAAGAAGCGGCGGATGCGAGCGCGCCGTCGGCAACACCGGCCTGAAAATGGAGATTGTCCGCCACGATCTCGGCCTCGGGCAGGAGGAGCGCCAGCGCGCTCTGCGCTTCGGCGAGGGATAGACCGGCGGGGACGCTCACGCGCACCAGCGACAGGCCCAGCCCTTCGACCTTCTCGCGCGACAAGACGGTGAAACCGGCCTGGAGCGCGGGAGCCAAAGCAGTGGCGGGCACATCCATGACGATCAGTTCGCCGCGCCGTGCGGGCGCGCCGCGAACGTCCAGTTCGATGATATCGGGGTTGGTCCGCACCAATTGCTCGACCGTGCGCAGCCGGTCGCGGGCGAGCCTTTCGATCGTCCGCTGCAAATCCGCGCGCGTTTCTCCCAGCGCGCCGAGACTGTCGCCTACCACGCTGCCGACCGGCGGCAGGGGCAGGCGCGGCAGAGCGATCTGCGCGGCGAGAGGGGCCGCGATCAGAGCCAGAGCGGCGCACAGAAGAGGGACAATTCGCATCGAGGCCTCGGCAATCGGATAAAACGCATTAAGCATGGATGAAACGAGCGCCCCCGTCCGTTTAATCCCATGGAAGGCAGAGACACTGAACACCGCTTTCGAGACAGACTTGCTGGCCCTGCTACCCCGATTGCGTCGGTTCGCGATCGGGCTGTCCGGCAATCCGTCCGACGGTGACGATCTGTGCCAGATGACGATCGAGCGCGCGCTCGCCAATCGCTCCCGCTGGGAGCAGGGCACGCGGCTCGACAGCTGGATGTATCGGATCATGCGCAATATCTGGATCGACGAGGGCCGCCGAACGACCCGCAGCCTGCAGACCTTCGTGGACGAGGAAGCGGGTGTCACCATCGGCGGCGACGGGGCGCAGGAAGCCGTGGTCGAACTCGGCAATGTCGATCGCGCAATGCAGTCGCTACCGCCCGATCAGCGCGAGGCGGTGCTGCTCGTGATGGTGGAAGGCTATGCCTATAAGGAAGCCGCCGAGATCGTGGGCTGTCCGGTCGGCACGCTCAACTCGCGGCTCGTCAGGGGCCGCGATGCCCTGATGCAGATGCTGGGAGACGAAGCATGAGCACCCGCGTGACGCCTGAAGAGATCGCCGCCTTCGCGGACGGGGAATTGCCGGCCGGGCGGGAAGCCGCGATCCGGGAGGCGATTGCCGCCGATCCCGAACTGGCGAAACAGGTGCAGCGGCATCGCGCCCTCGCCGCGCGATTGTCGCAGCATTATGCGCCCGTGCTGGAGGAAGGGGTGCCGGACCGCCTGACGGATCTCCTGACAGCGCGGAAGGACAAGACGGTGGTCGATTTCGCCGCCGCGCGCCAGAAGCAGGAGGCGCAAAAACGAGAAGCTCCGTCGAGGCACCCTCATTGGGGGTGGATCGCAGGGCCCGCGCTGGCCGCCTCGCTAGCGATCGCCGTCATTCTGGGTGACACCAATACCGGGCCGGGGGCCGGATATGCCGGTCCTCAGCTCGCCGCAGTGCTCGACGACCAGCTCGTTGCCGAGCAATCTTCGGCGGCTGAAACCCGCGTGCTGTTGTCGTTCGAGGATAAAGGCGGCCAGTTTTGCCGCGCTTACAGCGGCGTTTCGGGTGGCGGCATCGCCTGCCGCGACGACGAGGGCTGGAGAATCGAAAGCCGGTCCGAAGGAGGCGAAGCCGCCTCGACAGATTTCCGCATGGCGGGCGCCGATGATGGCGCGATCCTGGCGGAGGCGCAGGATATGGCGACGGGCCCCGCTCTCGACGCGGCGGCCGAGCAGGCCGCACGCGAACGTGGATGGCGCTGAGCGGCCCGCGATAGCTTTCCCGGCTTTCGCTTTCCGGTGGGCTTCTGCCCTGATCTGAACGCGAAGAAGGAAGGATCGGGGGCTGGTCCGATCCTTCCTTCAGGGGTGGCCGCATCCGATCAGGGATGCGGCCCGGGGGGCTACTGATTCTGGTTCGCTGATCCAGGCTCAGTCGACGATGATGACCCGGCCCATGCGATAGCCGCGCTCGGCCATTTCCTCGACATAGTGGACGCGCTCGTGCTTCAACTCGCGCGCATATTCTTCCCAGGCATCGCGATGGTCTTCCAGATCGCTCGCGCGGCGCAGATCGCTCGACAGCTCCTTCTGCGCTTCGGTCACGTCGATGCGGTAATCGAACCAGAACCTGTTCTCGATGCCGGCAATCGGCGCGGTGATAATCAGGGCCTCTTCCGCACGCGCCATCTGCTCTTCGTAAAGCATCGGGATGGCAGCGCTCACGGCGGTCGCCCCGATCGCTCCGGTCAGGGCAAGGGCGAGGAACGGGATTGCGGCGGGTTTGGTCATCGATCGTCTTCCTTTCATGCGCGGCCGGGTCGACCCGGTCGTCTGAGAGGGAAACGAAACGCCCGATGGTTTTAATCCGTTCGGCGACAGATTTTCCGATTTTAATCGGGCTTCGGAAATCGCGCGCGCGACTTCCCGACTGCATTGAGGACCGGACATCCGCTTCGGAGACCAATGTCGGCATCGGGAATGACGCTCGGTCCAACGGGCGAAGAGCTTGCGCCCATCAATGGCTCTCGCCTAAGCGAAAGCCATGGATCAGCCCGCCCGATCGCACATGGATGACGAGCACCTCCAGGTCGCCCGCCTCACGCGGGGACTTGCCTCGCATCTGTTGGAACGTGCGACGATAACGGCACGCCATCACGGCCTCGGCGTCACCGAAGTGCGAGCGATGGAGCAGCTCTATCTGACCGGCCCGATGACCGCCGGCGAATTGGGCACGAGCCTCGCGTTGACGAGCGGATCGGTGACGGCGCTGGTCGGGCGCTTGCTGAAGAACAAGCTGGTGGTGCGCACGCGCGACGAAGACGATCGCCGCAAGGTGTGGATCACCATTGCGCCCGACAAGGCCGACGAATTCATCGCGCCCTATCTAGACACGATCAAGGGCGGGAGCAGGGTCGTGAAAGGCTTCTCGAAGGAAGACCGCCAGACCGCGGTCCGCTTCCTCGAAGCGTATTACCAGGCCTCGGCCATCGGGACCGAGGATCTGCGCAAGACCATGCGCTGATACAGCGTTCCGATTGTCTTTTCGGCGGGCCTGCAATCCCAGGCTGCGTCTCCCCCAGTGCGTCAGTTCCTCGCTTCCAGGCGGTATAAATTCCAGATGCGAATTGTCCCGGCAGCGGCGCGACACCTTTTTCTCTTTATGACCAAGCTTCTTGATAGCTGAGATTTCTTGGCTATCATCACGTGCGCCCGAATAGCGCCGAGAGTTTTTGGAAAGCGGCGCAGAGTGAATGACCGGATCGGAGCGTCCGCATTCGACACTGCGATAAGGATGCGGACCCCCGCCCTCTCGATGCGCCATGAGAAGGAATCCTAATCGATGGCCGTGTTGAAACCGCTGGGCGATGCAGAGATGGACGAGCGGCAGCGTCGCATGATGGACGCGATGCTGGTGCGCGGACGCGACTACAATGTGTTTCGCACCATGCTGCACCATCCCGCTGCCATGGAGGCGTTTCTGGGATGGG
>NZ_LWFF01000326.1 GCF_001635685.1 Erythrobacter sp. HI0063 | reverse complement strand
GACGACTGCTGCCGTCACCGCCGAAAGCGCCGCTGTCAGAAGCTTCACGCCGCGCAGTTTTTCGATAAATGGCGCACCAAGGAAAATCCATAGGAAGCACGGCACGAACGTGACCCACGTGACGATGACCGAAGCCGCGATGCCCGAAGCCACCGGGCCTAACATGTCTGCTTCGCGATATCCCCCCATGAACCCCACGAATTGGACGACCTGGATCAGTGGACCCGGCGTGGTCTCCGCCATGCCCAACCCATCGAGCATTTCACCGGGGGCAAGCCAGCCATGCGTCTGCACGGCTTCCTGCGCCATATAGGCCAGCACGGAATACGCGCCCCCGAATGTCACGACCGCGAGCTTGGAGAAGAAAACCGCCAGTTCCGTGAACACGTGATTTGGGCCAACAAGAAGGATCAGCGCAATTATGGGAGCTGCCCAGATGCTGCCCCAGATCAAGGCCGTGCGGACTGCTCCGCGCCATGTAGGCTGCGCTTTCGCCATGCCACCTGTATGAAGCACGGCTTCCGGCTCGCTCTCCCCGTCCTCGGTCGTTTCACGGGCGCGAATGACCAGAAACCGTGCAGGATCGAAATGCCCTCCAAGAAAACCGACCAGCGCGGCGGCCGCGATAATCAGCGGGAAAGGTGCATCGAATGCGAATATCGCCACGAAGGCTGCGGCGGCAATCAGATACATGGGCCAAGTTTTCAATGCCCTTTTCCCGATGCGCAGCAGGGCCTCGATGACTATGGCGAGCACCGCCGCCTTAATGCCGAAGAAAATCGCCTGGACGAAGCTGGCCTCCTGAAAACTGGCATAGAGCACGCTAAGCGCCATAATGCTGAGGAAGCCGGGAAGGACGAACAGGCATCCTGCGACGAGGCCACCGCGAACGCCGTGGAGCAACCAGCCAATATAGGTGGCAAGCTGCATGGCTTCCGGTCCGGGCAGGAGCATGCAGTAATTGAGCGCATGCAGGAACCGGTTCTCCCCGATCCAGCGCTCTTCATCGACTAGAATGCGGTGCATCACCGCGATCTGGCCCGCTGGTCCACCAAAGCTCAACGCGGCCACGCGCGCCCAGACACGCACCCCTTCGGAAAACGGGATCGGAGTTTGTTCTACGGAACCTGAATTAGCGGGAGAATTCATCAACGCGTCCTTCGCACACAGCTCATCGAGCCGGACTTGGGCGCATTGCCTTACCGGGCGCCGGAATAAGTGCCCGAAGTCAAACTGCTAGATCATTGATCTGGTGTTGTCAAAAGCCTTACGCGAACAGTCTGCCTTGCACTTGGAGAATGTCGGCTTTCGAGATCGGCATTTGTATCTCCGATTTCCGGAATGGGGGCGCGAAGCGGACATTATCGGGGTAGGGGAACTGAAATTCCCCAATGATTACAGTGCCCATCATATTCATGCCGGGCGCGCCAGTGTTTGTGAAGGGGCAACCCGCAAGTTCCTGGAATTCGCCACACCAACTGTGGAGAATTTCCAATAATAGGCTTTGCCCGTGTGTCCGGATTGCGCCCCCGTCCGGCCGTTCGGCCTTGTCGCCGACGATCCCGAAAGCCGCCATTCTTTCCGCCAGCGCTAAACCGGTTCAGACCCGACATTGCGCTGACGGCCGAGCAGGCGTGGCCACAATTATATTCGGAGTGCAGCAATCAGGGCGTCCCGAGCCATGGCCACGCGCGGGTGTCGCAGCGATGAGCGTGCCCACACGAGGTAGTAAGCGTTGAGCGGCACCGTGACCGGGGCGGGTATCTCGATCAGCGTGCAGGCTGCGCGTTCGCTGCGGGTGAGATAGCCGGGCAGTACCGTCCAGCCGAGGTCCGCGCACAATCCGGATCGCAACACTCTCAAATCTGGCGCGGTCAAGGCAGGCTGGCTGGTCAGCTCGATCTGGTTCGCCTCGAGCCAGGTCCGCAGCAGCGGCCGGTCAAGATCGTAGGCGAGGTGGGCTGTTTGATTAAGCCCTTCGACCAGCGGCAATTCGGCAATCCGGCTCGCCACGGCGGGCGAGGCTATGGCGCGCAGGTGTTCCTCGCCCAGCGCATGGAAGGCCAACCGCGGCTCTTCGGGTTGCGAGGCGGTGACGGCCAGATGCACCTTGTCTTCGAGGAGCATGGCATAAAGCGCCTCGCGCCCGCCGATATGCAGGCGCAGGTCCAGCCCTGCTTCCAGCAGCGGAGCCAGTCGAGGCGTGATCATCTCTCCCAGCAGGTCCGACGGCGCGGCGATGTGGACCGTGCCCGAGATGCGCGACGATCGGGCCCGCGCGCTGGCCAGTGCCGATTCCGCCGTGTCGAGGCTGCTTCCGATCGAAGCCGCGAGATCGTCGGCAATTACTGTTGGTCGAACACCCCGTGAATGGCGATCAAACAAGGGACGGCCCAGTTGCGCCTCGAGCGATGCGATGTGCTGCGAAGCAGCCGGTTGGGTGATGCCGATTGCCCGGGCCGCCTCGCTCAGTGAACGACGGCGGTAGACTTCGACGAAGGTGCGCAACTGCAGGAGGGACATTCCGGTTCCATAAGCGAATTTATGGCCGTCCACCATTCCCGCTGGATTTCATGATGCCGTTCCCTGCCTATCTAGGCCGCCGAAAGGAACGAGCGAATGCAAAATCGCCTCCAACTGCTGAAAGCTTTCACCGCTGCCCTTGTGGCGGGTGCGGCTGCGCCGGTTGCGTTTGCTCGTGCCCCCGACATCAATGGAAAAGGACAATTGACGATGACCCGCATTCTCATGGTGGCCACATCCGCCGACCGCATGACTCCCGGCACCGAACCGACGGGTGTCTGGCTCGAGGAACTTACCACCCCGTACTATGCCTTCCGCGATGCGGGCGCCGAGGTGACGCTGGCCTCCATCAAGGGTGGCGCCATCCCCGTCGACCAGCGCAGCGTCAACGCCGACGGTGAGAACGACGCTTCGGTCGAGCGCTATCTGAAGGACGACGCCCTGAAGACCGAGGTTGCCAGCACCCCTGTATTCACAAGCATCGATCCCGCCGGCTACGACGCGCTGTTCCTGCCCGGCGGCCACGGCACCATGTTCGATTACCCCGGCAGCGACGAACTGGCCCGCCTGGTCGAACGCTTCGACCGCGAAGGCAAGATCGTTGCCGCCGTCTGCCATGGACCGGCAGGGCTGGTCTCGGCGAAGAAGGCCGATGGCACTCCCCTCGTGGCTGGCCGCCGTGTCGCGGGCTTCACCGACAGCGAGGAACGCGCGGTCGGCCTCGATCAGGCGGTGCCGTTCCTGCTCGAAACGCGCCTCAAGGAACTTGGGGGCAAGCACGAGGGCGGCCCCGATTTTGCCCCTTTCGCCCTGCGCGACGGCAATCTGGTGACCGGCCAGAACCCCGCCAGCGCTACCCGCACCGCGGAGCTCGTGATGGAAGCCCTCAAGGACAAGGTTGCCTGATCATGCGCTATCTCCACACCATGGTGCGCGTCGCCGATCCCGAGGCGGCGATCCGGTTCTTCACGCTGCTGGGTCTCAAGGAGACCCGGCGCATGGAGAACCAGGCCGGGCGTTATACGCTGATCTACCTTGCCGCCGACGAGGATTTCCGCGGCGGTGGCGAGCAGGGCGATGCCGAGGTCGAGCTGACGTACAACTGGCCGCCGGAGGACGGCAGCCCTGCCGAGACTTATACCGGGGGCCGCAACTTCGGCCATCTCGCCTACGGGGTCGACGACATCTACGAAACGTGCGCGCGGCTGCAGGCGGGCGGCGTGACGATCAATCGCCCCCCGCGTGACGGATACATGGCGTTCGTCCGCTCGCCGGACGGGATCTCGATCGAACTGCTGCAGAAGGGCGAACCCAAGGCTCCGGCCGAACCCTGGGCCTCCATGCCCAACACGGGCGAATGGTGATGGCGAAATTGTTCGATCCGATTGAGGTTGGCGGGCTGCGGCTCGCCAACCGCATCGTCATCGCGCCGTCGACTGCCGAATACTGGCACATCGG